>JASHSC010000344.1 GCA_030036915.1 Terriglobia bacterium | reverse complement strand
AAGGCGATTATCCCGTTGACAAAGACAGAAGGAGAGTGCCATGATAGCAATTACTGAGCGACAAGTGCGAGATATCAGGCCGCTAGCGCCTGCTCAGCCGCAGGTTGGGCTGATTGATTTTCTAAGACCCTTCCTAGCGGTTCTTTGGAAGGAATGGCCAAAAAATATGGAGTTATCGTCTGTTTGGAACGAAGGGTTCGGCCTTCGCGGCGTGTGTCCGCATTGCGGTACAACGGCTGCCTTTCAGTCGGTTACCAAGACCTATATGAGGAGGATGCTGGAGGGTCGCCACATAGACTTATCGGCGCTCTGCGTTGTATTGCGTGCGGTGAGTACATCCTCGGGATTCTCCGAATGCAAGCAGAATACTTCAGGGGGGCGGTGGCCGCGCCACATCGGTTTACGACTCGCATTATCCCTTGGGCAAACCCGATGACAGTATTTCTAAAGACGTTCCAGAAGCGATCAGGGAAGAGTCGAGAGAGGCACTTAATTGTCGATGGGTTGAAGCCCACAAGGCGGTTGTACTGATGTGCCGCCGGGCTTTACAGGTAAGTTGCGATTTGGAAAAAGCCATAGGAAAGGATTTATACACACAGGTTGATGACTTGGCAAAAAACGGCAAGATAACTGAGACCCTGCGGAGTATGGCTCATCGAATTCGGCTGCTAGGAGCGAGAGGGGCGCATGGCGATTTTTCGGACATCAATAAGAGCATCACCGCGCAAGACGCTGACGATGCTATCTCGTTCATGCGTCACTACCTTGAGCACGTTTACGAGTTACCAGCGAAGTTGAATCCGCCTCAGCCTTAGAAGCATTCACTAAGGACTTTATCCATGGGGCTGAACTCGTCGCGGTTGTTGAACCGAAATGCGAATTCGTTCAGGTAGAGAGGCAAGTACTTCTCGGAGACTTTGTGGAACACTCCAATGATTCCGCGCTTAAAAAGAGACCAGATGTTCTCGCAGCCATTGGTATGAACGTTCCCCGGCCCAACATAGGTCTCTTGGTGGTTGACGGAGCGGTGAGCGAACTCGGAGCTATCCAGCCAAACGTAAGACGGGAACTCATCGGTGTGGATTTCCGCGCCGGACGCGGCGTGTTCGCGAATGAAGTTCGCCAACACGCTGCCCGATACATTTTCAATCGCTTGCATACGGACTTTGCCTGATGTCCGCTCTTTTATTGCAACTACGGGAACTTTATTGGCGGCTCCTCTGCCGCGCCGACCTGATCGCTTACCGCCTATATAGGTTTCGTCAACTTCGCAGACACCGGAAAGTTTTTGAAGGAGAGCATCGTCATCACGCATAGCAATCCGAATTCGATGCGCCATGTACCACGCGGTCTTGTAGCTGCCCAATTCAAGGTGTCCCTGAAGAGCTTTCGCAGAGATGCCCTTCTTGGAAGAGCAGATCAGGTAGATAGCCAAGAACCATTTTGTCAGGGAAACGTGGGAGTCGTGAAAAATCGTGCCGGTCGTAACAGAGTACTGATAAGAGCAATCCATGCATTCGTACAGATGGCGCTCTTTCCCAGTCTTGCCCTGAGCCTGAAACTTTGAAATGCGCTCGCCGTTGCAACGCGGGCAGCGCAGCCCCTTAGGCCATCGGATTGTTTCAAAATGAGCGATGCACCGCTCTTCGGTATTGAACTTCTGGAAGTGCTGGAAAACCGATGTCTGTGTTTTCATGCTCAAAACGTAATATGATTATGATTCTTTGTCAAGGGGATAATCGCGTTCCAAAATTCCCCGACAAATGCCCCTTCATGCCACGCGTCAGGAAGCCGGGTCGGGGCATCCGGCTTCGCCTTTTGTTCGCTCACTTTATCACAATCCCGCCCCGTCACCAAGGCCTGCCACTTCGGGAAGATGTCCGGTTTGCTCACCGGCAGTACTAGTACGAAAATGGGGCTCACGCGCGTTGACTTACGCCTTTTCTTGGGATAGGCTTAGACAGCCGATAAGGCGTTTAATTCTTAGCCTGTTGGATCAATGCGTGGTGGTAGTCTGTAGACAGTAACCGAGGGGATCGGCTGCCGCACTCACGCCTCACGCTTGAAGTGTGAAAGCGAGGCACTATGGCCGAAGCATTGACAAAGGCCGGGCGATATCAAATCGTCGGCGAACTGGGCCGCGGATCGATGGGGGTGGTGTATCAAGGCTTCGACCCGGTCATTGGCCGCACGGTGGCCATCAAGACGATGCTCCCCGAAGGTGTGTCTCCGCAGGAATTCCAGGAGTACAAAGCGCGGTTCCAGCGCGAAGCGATGGCAGCGGGAATTCTCGCCCACCCCAACATCATTACGGTTTACGATTTCGGCGAAGACAACGGAATTCTTTACCTCGCCATGGAGTTCCTGGAGGGCAAATCCCTCGAGAAAATCATTCAGGAACAGACGGTCCTGCCGATTGAAACCATTCTGCCCATTTACGACCAGGTGTGCGGCGCTCTTGACCACGCTCATCGCAACAAAATCGTTCATCGCGACATCAAGCCCGCGAACATCATGATTTTGTCGAACGGCTTGGTGAAGGTGACCGACTTCGGCATCGCGAAAATGATGGCGATGGGCATGACGCAGGCGGGCCAAATTCTGGGAACGCCCAATTACATGTCGCCGGAGCAGGTGAAGGGCCGGCAAATCGACGGCCGCTCCGACATCTTTTCGCTGGGAGTCATCCTCTACGAGTTGGTGACGGGTGAAAAGCCCTTTGGTGGGCAAAACATCACCACGGTGATCTACAAGATCATCAACGAGAACCCCATTCCGCCGCGCGAGCTTGACGCCTCGATTCCCGCCGGCTTGAGCTTCGTAATCTCGAAGGCGCTGGCCAAGAACGTTGACGAGCGTTATCAAACCTGCCGCGAGCTGGCGGAAGATCTAAGGAACTACAAGAACCTGGGAGGTTCCCCGATGGTAGGCGGCGGAACCGTGATCCTGAAGGCGCCTCGAGTGGCCGCCGAACCCGAGCCGCAGATCGACGTGCCGGACCGCACGCTGCCCCTTCCCGGCCCGGGGGCCGCGCAGACACCTCCTCCTACTTCAGTTGCGGAAACGCCCATTTCGAGCGATGCCGCGCCGATGAGCATCCACGTGACTCCGCCCGCGCCGGCACGCCGACAATCGGTCCCGCAGATTGTGTGGGTTCTTGCGGCTCTATTCATCGTGGCAATTGCAGGCGGCGCCAGCTACTGGTGGATGATGCGTCCCCAGGCGAAATCCACGCCCGCGACGGAACAAATAGCGCAACAACAGACGCCGCCGGTGGTGAGTCCGCCCGCAACTGAGCCCGCCGCGCAGCCTGCAACCCCGCCGGCGACCCAGGACGCGACCACCGCGGCCCCGGCTGCCACTGTGCCGGCCACAGCGACCACCACCACTGCTCAACCCCCCGTGCCCGCGACTGCCCAGCCCGCTGCCGCTGAGCCCCCAACGACCAAGCCGTCGACTGCTTTGGGCAAGCCCGATAATCATACTCATGCCGCAACGAGCAAGATGGGCCAACTCATGGTGAGCGCGAACGTGACCGGAGCCAAAATTTCCGTGGACGGAGCCACCGATCCGAGCTGGGTTACGCCCTTCACCATTCCGAGCCTTTCCGCCGGCACCCACAACGTCACGATTTCCATGACGGGCTATGATAATTACTACCAAGTTGTGACGATTACGGCCGGTCAAACCACGAGTCTGATGGGCAACCTCTCCGCTCCCAGCGCGGGGCTTAAGGTCGTTACCGACCCCCCCGGAGTAGAGGTGCTGATTGACGATAAATCCTACGGTCCGACCCCCGTCAATGCCAATCTCACTCCCGGCACCCATACCTACACAATCAAGTGGGTCGGGGCCCAGCCCACGCAGGGTACTGTCAATCTCAAAAACGGAGACCTCAAAGGGATAAGTGGCAAAGCTCCGGTCCTCACCGGAATCGTGGAAGCCCGCACCATTCCACCCGGTGCCACGGTGCTTGAAAGCGGTTCGCTCATCAGCGGGAACGGCAAGACTCCCACGTCTTTTCGATTGTCCGTCGGGCAGCATACGCTGGTTTTCTCACTCCCCGGTTACAAGCCGGTTCAGCAGCAAGTTACGGTCGAGGCAAATCAGACCACCCCTGTTAACGTAACTCTCACCAGTCAATAACAGGGTCGCCGCCGGCGATGCGCCCAAAAAAATGCCGCGGAGGTTTTATAATGATTCGTCGGATCATTCTTGGCACATTTTTGCTTCTTTGCGTTACTCCCAGCGCCTTTCCCAAATTCAAAGATGACGAGCAGAAGTATCTGGACGACCAGTTCAAGGCCATCCTGGACCAGATGCAGGCCATGGGGAACCAAGTGGCGGCGCTGAACGGGCAATTGACAGAGCTGAAGCAGAATCAGGCTACTCTTCAGAGCGTCATCATCCGCCAGCAACACCAGCTCCAGGACCTGGACGAGATGCTCTCCTCGCTGCGCATCGGCAATGAAGAGAATTTTTCGAAACTCAAGGCGGCGTTGGCGGATTTGCGCGCCGAGACGGACAATGCCGTGAGCAAGCTGACCGGCCAGGCCGCCGCCCCGCCCAGCTCTCCTGCGGTAGCCGCCGTCTCTACCCCTGCCGCTCCTGCTCCCTCTCCTGCTCCCGCCCGCCAAGCCCCCCAGGGTTATGTCACCTCGACCTCCGCTGACGGCACCACGGTGATGATTGACATGGGTTCGGCTCAGGGCATCCAGCAGGGGGCGAAGCTGGCTGTCTACAAGGCTTCGGACCCCAACACGCGCGTGGGAGTGATTGAAGTCACCCAGGTGGTGGACTCCGGCAATTCGCGCGCCTCCGTCGTCACTATGAATCCCGGGGTGAAGCCGGAATTTTCCGACATGGTGCGCGTGGTTACGGATTAAAAGGGACGCCTTCTCATGGCTCGATTCGTCATTACCGATCCTTCGGGCAAAACCCAGATTTTTGAAATCAGCACCCCCACCGTCAACGTGGGCCGAGCGGAAACCAATGACCTGGTGCTTCACCACGGCAGCGTCTCCCGCCACCACGCCCGCATCACTTCGCTCTCCGGCGACATCGTTTTGCTGCACGACCTGGGCAGCA
>JASHSC010000343.1 GCA_030036915.1 Terriglobia bacterium | reverse complement strand
CGTCGGACGCCTGGGCAAGGTGCTGGGACCGCGCGGCCTGATGCCGAATCCCAAAACCGGGACGGTAACCGTGGATGTGGCGAAAGCCGTCAAAGAAGTGAAGGCCGGAAAGGTGGAGTTCCGCGTGGACAAGACAGGCATTATTCACTGCCCCGTGGGGAAGGTTTCCTTTGAGGCCCAACACTTGGCGGAAAATGCCGGCGCGCTGATTTCCAGCGTCATCAAGGCCAAGCCCGCCTCCGCCAAGGGGAAATATGTGAAGAGCATTGTGATTTCATCCACCATGGGACCCGGAGTGGCGATTGATGTGGCTTCCGTGGAGGCCGCGTAACACGCCATAGAACCCGCGAAGGAGTGAGCATGGATCGGGACGAAAAGAAGAAACAAGCGGACGAACTGCACGAGGAGCTGACGAATGCGCGGGGAATTGTGCTTTCGGGCTTTGAGGGAATCTCGGTGGCCCAGGATTCCGAGCTGCGGCGTAAGATCGCCGGGACCGGCGCAAAATACAAGGTGGTCAAGAACAGCCTGATTGAACGCGCCGCCAAGGGGACCACAGTTGAGCCGATCGCGGAAAAGCTGAAGGGAACAACCTCCGTGGCTCTCACCGAGGCTGACCCCGTTGCCCTGGCAAAGGCGCTGACTGAATATGCCAAGGATAACCCCGTCCTGACGTTCAAGTCCGGGGTGGTGGAAGGCCGGGTGGTATCGCTCAAGGATCTTGTCGCCATCGCTACGCTGCCTTCGCGTGAGGAATTACTTTCGAAGGTGCTGTTCTTGTTCAATTCTCCCGCGCAGCGGGTGGCAACGACGTTGGCAGGCGTGGCTCGCAATCTCGCCTGTGTTATTTCACAGGGTGTGAAGGAAAGGAAATTTAAGGAAGCAGCCAGCAGCTAAGAGCCGAGAGCTTACAGCTAACGGGTGTGGTGCGGTTGGCAGTGGAATTCAGGGTTTGAGCCGTCAGCTATCGCTTGCCGGCTTTTGGTTTATCAGTTACTTCGAAGAGGAGAATCAGCATGTCAGAGCGCGTCGATAAGATCGTGGAAGAAGTTAAGGGCTTAACACTGCTCGAGGCATCGGATCTGGTAAAGAAGCTCGAGGAAGCTCTGGGCGTCTCCGCCGCAGCCGCGGCTCCGGTGGTGGTTGCCGGTGCGGGTGCGTCTGCCGCTGGCGGCGCCGCTCCTGCCGAGGAACAAACCGAGTTCTCCGTGGTCCTGACCGCCGTGGGAGCCAACAAAATCAACGTCATCAAGGCTGTTCGCGAAGTCACCAGCCTGGGCCTGAAAGAAGCAAAGGATCTGGTGGATGGCGCTCCCAAGCCGATCAAGGAAGGCGTCTCCAAGGAAGAGGCGGAGACAATTAAGAAAAAGTTCACCGAAGCCGGCGCTACCGTTGAGGTGAAGTAACCGCTCGTCCGCCAGATATTGCTGTAACGGCCCTCTGTGGGCGCCGACGGCGGTCATCGACCGCTGCTACAGCAAGGTAATTGGCGGCATGGCCCGCACTTGCAAGTGGCACGGAAGAACCCATGGACGGCTGGCTCATGGGGGAACTGGGCTGCATCTTTATGCGCTTCGTGCGCATCCAATTAGTAAGGGATCTGTGTCACCATTGTCCGACGAGCTTTTGATACTTCAAGCAAGGAGCAACTGGAATGCCTAATGGCGGGAACGGCGCTGTGCGTCAGCGCATTAATTTCTCCAAAATCCCTACAGTCATCAAAATTCCCAATCTGATCGAGGTACAGAGGCGCTCGTATGAGCGTTTCTTGCAGATGAACCTTCTGCCCTCGGAGCGGGAGGACGTGGGCCTGCAAGCCGTTTTCAATTCCGTCTTCCCGATCACGGACTTTCGCGGCATCGCCCAGCTTGATTTTGTGGACTATTCCATCGGCAACTGGGAATGCAAGTGCGGAAGCCTGAAGGGACTCCACCACCTGCGCAGCACCTGTAAGAACTGCGGGCATACGGTTATTACCGACCCCTTCAAGGTTGGCGAAGTTCTCTGCACGAAATGCGGCACGTTCAACAAGAACGTGGTGACGTTCTGCAACAAGTGCGGCGATCCGGTGGCCCTCCAGTTGAAGTACGATGTAACCGAATGCCAGGAGCGCGGCATGACCTTCGCGGCGCCCCTGAAAGTCACCATCCGGCTGACTCTCTACGACAAGGACAGCGACACCGGCCACAAGAGCATTCGCGACATCAAGGAACAGGAAGTCTATTTCGGCGAAATTCCGCTGATGACGGAGAACGGCACATTCATCATCAACGGCACGGAGCGGGTGATTGTCAGCCAGTTGCACCGTTCGCCGGGGGTCTTCTTTGAGGCCAACGCCCAGAAGACCTACTTCTTGGGGAAAATCATCCCCTATCGCGGCTCCTGGGTGGAATTCGAATACGACACCAAGAACCTGCTCTACGTGCGCATCGATCGCAAGCGCAAATTCCTGGCTACCATCTTCCTGCGCGCGCTGGGTTTAAAAGACGACGCGGAAATTCTGAAAGCCTTCTATCAGACCTCCAGCGTGTCGATCAGAGACCGCAAGGTCTACATGGAAGTTTCTGAAAGCCTGGTCGGGAACCGCATTTCGAAGAGCATCGATCATCCCCGCACGCATGAAACGATTGTCCCCGCGGGGCGCAAAATTAATTCGGCGGCCTTCAAGGAAATCCAGAAGGCCCATATCACTCAGGTGGAAGTAGCCCCGCACGATCTGGAGGGGGCGTTCAGCGCTGCGGACATCATCGACCCCTCGACGGGCGAAGTGGTGGTTGAGCCCAACAGCGAAATTTCTTCCTCGGCCCTCAATACAATTCTCGACTCGGGAATCGAGGAAGTGCGCGTGTTCTTCCCCGAGCGCGATGACACCGGTGTGGTAATCAGCCAGACTCTGAAGCGCGATACGCTGAAGACCCCGCAGGAGGCGCTGATCGAGATGTACCGCAAGATGCGCCCCGGCGACCCGCCGACGCTAGACACCGCCACATCGCTCTTCAATGGCATGTTCTTCGACCCGCGCAAATACGACTTCTCGCGCGTCGGCCGGCTGAAGTTCAACATCAAGCTGGGTTACTACACCAAGCTCAAGAACCGCCTTGACGATAAAGCCCAGGAATTCGAGATCGAAGACGCGAGGAACTTCCCGCCTGGCAATTTCTACGTCATTGTGGACGAGGAAAAGATGTTCGTCGGCAAGCGCGAAGGGAATATCTGTTCCGAAGTGGTGCGCGCCTGCGAAGGCACCCTCGCCACCGATCACTCCGAGCACTCACCCGTGCAGTTGCCGCTCGATAAGCGCACGCTCGAGCCGGAGGATTTTTACGCCGCCATCCGCTACCTGCTGACGCTTAAGAAGAATCCCGGCGGCACTTACACCGTGGACGACATCGACCATCTGGGCAACCGCCGCGTCCGCGCCGTGGGCGAGCTGATCGAAAACCAGTTCCGCCTCGGCCTCGTTCGCATGGAGCGAGCCATCAAGGAAAAGATGTCGGTTTATCAGGAAATGTCCACCGCCATGCCGCACGACTTGATCAACGCCAAACCGGTGATGGCGGCAATTCGAGAGTTCTTCGGGTCCTCGCAGCTTTCGCAGTTCATGGACCAAACGAACCCGCTCTCGGAAATCACTCACAAGCGGCGCCTTTCGGCACTCGGCCCCGGCGGACTCTCTCGCGAGCGCGCCGGATTCGAAGTCCGCGACGTTCATCCGACGCACTGCGGGCGCATCTGCCCCATCGAGACGCCGGAAGGTCCGAATATTGGGTTGATCTCGTCGCTCTCCTGCTACGCGCAGATCAACGAATACGGATTCATCGAGAGCCCCTATCGCAAAGTTCGCGGCGGGCGAATCGTGGACTACGTCACCGTGACGCACG
>JASHSC010000342.1 GCA_030036915.1 Terriglobia bacterium | reverse complement strand
AGAGCCTGGACCTCGCAAGTCTGGTATGCACCCCATCCAGTCTGTATGCGCGCTGAAAAGAACACGGAGGGGGTCGGCAGGATCGAACCAGATTGCGTCGAACACCCGGCAGGCTCTAGGCCGGATACTGACATTAGGAAACGTGTAACCCCGCCATTTAAGTTCGACCGGCTCGAAGGGAACAGGTTCGTTGGTGACAGCATTACTTACCGAGCGCAAGTAAACGTAGCAGTTTTGGGCCGCCGCTCGTTCGTGACGATTAGTCACTTGGAGGAAAAAGTAGGTTGCATTCCTCCCGTTCATTTTGGGAACTAGGACGACCGAATCGTCGAACTCGGCAAGTATTAGTTGGTTGCGCCAATTCGTCTGCCATTCCTCTTTATCGATGGTCCTCTCCACTGTGTTGACCAAGTCTGCGCGATCAGAAAAGGGTATTGCATTTACCTGAAGATGGCCGAACAAACCGTCCAACCGCTTGACGCCATCTTCCTGGAACGCCAGGATGTTGAGGTCTAGGTAGGACGCAATCGCAAGTTCCTGGTTAGTGAACAGCGACCCGCGATGATCTGGTTTGGAGTTTGAGCAAGCTTTACCCGCGATCGGAGAAATGTCGGAACAAATCGCTTCGCGGCGAAAGTCCACCATTAGGAAGTACTCCGTATTGCGAAGTCGGTCGAAGATATTTTCGCGTAGGGCCTTGACGCTGTGAACGCGGGCTGCTTCCCATGGTTCAAAGCCTTTGCGCCTCAGCATCTCCCTTATCTTGTCTGCAATCTCCAATTCCTCGCGCTTTTCGTCCTGGCCACAACTTATGAAAACCCTGGCACGCTCCTTGTCCATGTCAATTCCTCTCCCGAGAGTGAGTATACCGTAAGCGACGAATCGAGGGTGCCATGAGAAGGCACACCCGCGGGCGCTTCAGAGAGGCGTAGGTTTCCAACCCCCCAGGGTATCTTGCAGGACTTGGGCGATAGCCAGAGCCACATCCTCCCGCCAAGGCTGCGCGATGATTTGGACGCCGATGGGCAGGCCCGACGATCCCGGCAACGCCGACGATATTGACCCGGCGCGGACCACTGCGGCGGGCCATCCCGTGAGGTTGGCCGTCATCGTGTAGCTGAAACACGGCAGCCGGTCGTACGTAGAGCCATGAGCCATTCCGGCGAACGAGCACACGGGGCACAGCAAGGCGTCGTAGCGCGACATGAAGGCCAGCATCTCGCGCCGGAAGGTATCCCATCGGTCGACCAGAATGGAAAACTGGGCCATCGATTTGCCGCCCGCCCGCTGTAATTCCAGCACGCGCTGCATGAGCGGATGAACGCGAGTTGTGCCCGCCATCTGCAATATTGATTCCAGCCCGGCGCCTCCATCTACGGTGAAGAGGCCAGAATATATTTCGTAAGTCTGATTTAGCACTTCTGGGCGCGCTTCTTCAACTTGAACTCCAGCCTGAGCCAGAGCCGTTGCGGATTTCCGTGCCGTCTCGGCGACGTCACTTGTGGGCGTTTGGATTCCATTATCGGTATGGAACGCCACGCGCAACCGGCGGGGTTCAACCGCGCGGGGATCGCCGAGCGGCGCGGGCACGACGGCGGCGTCCTGCCCATCGACACCTGAAATAATCGGAAGCAGCAGGGCCAGGTCTTCTACAAAGCGCGCCAGCGGGCCGATTTGCCAAAGGCTGTCGAGAACTCCGCCCGGCCCGGGAAAATGCCCAGTGCGCGGGACGCGTCCCGAAGTGGGTTTGATGGCGGCAATGCCTGTGCAATGCGCCGGGAAGCGCACGCTGCCGCCGGCATCACTCCCCAGGCCGAAGGGCGAGCCTCCCGCCGCAATAATCGCGGACTCCCCGCCGCTGCTTCCCCCCGGCGAGAGGTGCAAGTCATAAGGGTTGTTGGTTCGGCCGTAGATCAGGTTGTCAGCCTCCCACGCCCAACCCAGTTCCGGACAATTAGTTTTTCCCAGGAGGATGGCCCCGGCCTGGCGCAAACGCTCCACCACCACTGCATCCCGGCTGGGCTCGTAGCACGCGCGGCCCTCCGTTCCGCCCGTGCAAATGATGCCGCGAGTTTCGATGGAATCTTTCAGGGTGAAGGGCACGCCGTGCAGCGGCCCCTTAATCTCACCTCGGGCCAGGGCCTGGTCCGCCTCGTGCGCCTGCCGAATAGCCAATTCGGCGGGCAGTTGAACGACAGCGTTTAGCCGGGGGTTCACGTCTTCAATTCTATCGATGCAGGCTCGAACAATTTCTTCCGAGGAGACTTCTTTCTTGCGGATTGCGCGTGCCAGGGCTAAAGCAGATTCAAAAATCAGTTCCATAATGGGGCGCGCATACGGACTATTCCGGCTGCACCAAACCCTTTTTCACGGCATACAAGACTAATTCGGCGGTCCGGTGGATGTCCAGCACGTCCATAACTCGCGCGCGGTGTACGGCGACCGTATTGACGCTGATGTTCAAAAGAGCGGCGATTTCCTTGTTGGAATTTCCCTCGGCAATAAGCTGAAGCACTTCCTTTTCTCTCAGGGTAAGACTTTCGTAAGGGTCTTGCGGTGCGGCACGGAACGAACCGGCTTTCATACTTTCCAAGACAATGTGAGAGATGGCGGGACTGAAGTAGGCTTGGCCTTCCGCCAGGGCCTCCACCGCGCGATTAAGGTCAATCTCCAGGGCATTCTTCAAGATGTAGCCTTTGGCGCCGAGCTCGAAGGCTTTACGAATGTAAGCCTCGTTCGAATACATGCTGAGGATGAGGATTTTCACCGCCGGGTCGCCTTTAAGGATTTCCGCCGTGGCCTCGAGACCCCCCAGCTCGGGCATGGAAACGTCCATGATCACCACCTCCGGCTTAAGGCTTTTGCAGAGGTCGATCGCCTCCAGGCCCGTGCGTGCCTCTCCCACCACCGTCACGCGCGGATCGTCTTCCAGGATCCGCCGGAACCCCTGGCGAACGAGCGTGTGATCCTCCGCGAGCAGGACTCGGATTTTCCTTTCCGTTCCGGGCGCAGCCACTCTTTATCCTCCTTGCTCCACCATCGGATGCAGGGCGGGACGGGGGAGCGGAACCCGCACCCGGATTGTCGTGCCCTTGCGCGGCGCGGAATGGACAGAAAGCGAACCGTTCAGATGTTCGGCGCGCTCGCGCATTCCCATTAATCCAATGCCCTGGCCCGCCGCCCTCTTGACATCGCTCTCCACCTCGAAGCCGCAGCCGTTATCTTGAACTTCCAGGTTCAGTTGTTCGGTTTTTTCCTCGAGCCTTACCCAGGCCTCCCGCGCACCCGAATGCCGCGCGACATTGCTCAAGGCTTCCTGCACGATGCGATAGACGTGGACCGCGACTTCCGGCGACATGGGCTTTTCCGAGAGTCCCCCGCAAAAATGCACGTGCACACCCGTTTGGCGTGAAAATTGTTCTCCAAACCACTCCAGGGTCTGTTGCAGGCCGAAATCATCCAGGATGGCCGGGCGAAACATTTGCGACTCGTCGCGGACGCTCTGCAAGGTGTCTTCCACGATTTTCTTGACGGCCTGCACATCCTGGACGAAGACCGAATCTTTGTCCAGAGCTTTCTGGCCCGCCCGTCCCAGCATCACACCGATCGCCGTGAGGATCTGGCCGAAATGGTCGTGCAAATCCCGCGCCACGTGGCGGAGCGTCTGCTCCTGGACCTCAATGAGTTTCCAGGAGAGCGTGCGCAGTTGCTCGGACTGCGCCTGAAGCTGCTCTGCCAGGTCGTGAAGTCGCTGGAAGGTTTTGCGATTGGCCTGCAGCGTGTAAAGGCCCGTGCCCAGTGCCACAAGGAAAAGCACGCCGATGAGCAGCAGGATATCTTTGGAAACCCGCTCATACACCAGGCTCACACGCCGGCCCGCCTCCTGTTGCGCCTGGTCATTCAAATCCAGCAGTTGTGACACGACGCGGGATATCGTTTCGTGCTGCTCCTCGAGCTGCGAACGAATCAAATAACGGGCGGAATCCTCGTGGCCCAGGTCCGCCAGACGGAAGGCTTCGTCGGATAGCTGCCAGAAGTTGTCGAGAATCTCGCGCAGTTGCTGCCGCAACTGATCGCCGGCGGGGGTGCTGGCGGTGTATTGAGCCTCCAAAACCAGATGCTGGTCCATATCCGCGTGGAGGTCGGCAAACCTGCCCTTCCAGTAGTAGATCGGGTAGCGGCTTTCGGGAAGCGTCATGTCGCGAAGCGAGACGGCAAGTTGGTAGATGTCATCCTGTATTCCCAAAAGCTGCAAGGATGCCTTGCGATTCTTTTGCACCACGTTGACCTGGAAGTCCTGGAGCCAACGGATCTCGCGGATGGTGTAGGAAGCAAAAACCACAAAAATGATTAGCGTTACACCAAGGCCGAACCACAGGCGCCGGGAAGGGGAGGGGATCTCGCTCAGGTGGCCGCGCGAAGCTTGCCGCGCGGCGCTGATGGGCGCATGGTCTCGCTCGACTCCGGAGGGTTCGGGGCCTGGGAGTGTGTGGGGCGCGCCGCGCCGCACCGCCGGGATTTTCATTGACGTCGAGATATCTTCCTGCATAGTAGTTGCGCATTCGAATTCCTGCGCAATCGGGACCGCATCTCCCCGGATTCTCATAAGTTAACGCAACGCTCGGATTGCAGCAACCGGGAAACGCGCGTGCCCGCTCGCGGCAATGCAGTTGCCTGAAATTTGCTATCTTGCTCGGCGGTCACAGCGGCAATCGCCATCACCGGATCCACGTTGGCCTGAACGCGGGCAGAATACACCGAGGTCTGGAAGGGAAGGGCTGGAAAAGTGAGATCCCGAAACTTCCTGCGCTTAGGGCGTCTTTCCGTAACCGCCCTGCGCAGTAAGGGCGGCGCGTGACCGGTACATGTCCGGATCATCCGGCTGCCATGTCGCTAAGCCGTCCACATAGCGGTTGCACATGCAAAAAAGCGCGGCGATGAGGACGGTATCATGAATCTCCAGATCGCTTGCACCCTCGCGGCGGGCGCGGGTGATGTCTCCCTCCGTGACATACTTCCCGGACTGCTGAACTTTGCCGGCGATGGCGAGAAGCGCCTTGAGCTTGGGGGAGACCTCCGCTCCCTGATAGTCCCGCTTCACATCCGCCACGAGCTTTTCATTGCCCCCCAGATGGTATGCGGCAATGGCGCCATGAATGTTCTGGCAGAAAAAGCAATCGTTTTGGGAGGAGACGTAAGTCGCAATGAGTTCGCGCTCGCCGGGCGTCAAGGTGCTCGGCCCGCGAAGCAGCACCTCCGCCAGCGCGTTGATCGGCTTCGCGGTTTCAGGACGAAACGCCAGGGGGCCGCGAATCCCCGGCAGTCCTTCCGGCAAGTTGATATACGGCATGATCCCCTCGGGAGCTTACGCTTTCGCCTTTTCCGTTTTCGCAGGCGGCGCGTCTGCTCGAATATAACCTTCGTCGGCCATCCGGGCGCCCATTTCACGGTATAAATCGGCGTTCTGCGGCGCCCAGGTTCCCAGTCCATCCACATAGCGGTTGTACATGCAAAAGGCCGCGGCAATCAGCACCGTGTCGTGAATCTCCAGGTCCGTTGCGCCTTCCCGCCGCGCTCGCGCGATGTCGGCGGGCGTCACATTTTTCCCGCCTTGCTGTACCTTGCCTGCGATGGTGAGGAGCGACTTGAGCTTGGCCGATACCGGGGCTGCTTCGAAGTCTTGCTTGACGTCCAACACAATCTGCTCATTTCCGCCCAGATGGTGCGCCGCTGCCGCGCCGTGGCTCGTCTGGCAAAAATAGCAGTCGTTGCGGGAAGAAACGTAGGTTGCGATCAGTTCCCGTTCACCTGAACTGAGCGAACTCGGTCCTCGAAGCAGGACCTCCGCCAACTCGCGCATGGGCTTTGCGGTTTCCGGCCGAAACGCGAATGGACCGATTATCCCAGGCAGCCCTTCAGGAAGTTTGATATGAGCCATGAGTCAACTCCGTTAGAACAAAAACTTCAACGCAAACTGAATTTGGCGCGGGGGAAGCGCTGATTGCACCTGGCCGAACGTCGGCGAGTTCAAATCGTCATTGGGCACGCCAAAGTTTACGTGGTTCAGGATATTGAACATCTCGGCGCGAAACTCCAAGGTCTTGGTCTCCCGCAGCCGGAAGTCCTTAAAGAGCGCGAAATCCCATTCCTGTTCTCCGGCCGCCTGAACGATGTTGCGGCCCCCATTGCCGAACGTGCCGGGTATCATATCCCTTTGAAACGCGGAGGTGTTGAACCACTCGCTGGCAGTCTTCGGTCCGGCGTTGGGATTTCCGACGAGATTGGGGCGGTCGCCCACGAACCCGGAGATCTCCGGTGAATCGCCCTGAAGGGATGGATCGCTCGAGTCGTAGACGGTAAAGGGAGTACCGGTTGAGGCCGAGTAGATGCCGTTCAGCGCCCAGTTGGCGAAAGCGTTTTTGTACCAGGTCTTTTCGTTCTTCCAAAAAGGCAACTGCCATTCGTAGCTGAAGACCAGGCGCTGGCGCGCGTCGAAGAGGGAACGGCCGTATTCTGCCTCCAAATCCCAGGGGTTCTGGGCCAGGTCGTTTTCCCCAGCCACGAGCGTTGGAGCAGACCCGGTTATGTTAAAGCTCGACATGTCATCCAAGGTTTTTGAATAGGTGTAGGAAGCGAGAAAGGCCATACCATGATCCAGCCGCTTGCGCAGGCTCGCCTGGAGCGAGTTGTAGTCAGAATTGGCGATGCCGGAGATCAGCCCGATCGACCCGTAATAACAATTTGGATCAGCATCATCGCAAGTTCCCGCCACGCCACCGTTTGAATAAGGCCGCCAAAAGTTTTGGTTGCCCTGTCCCTCATCCGAGAAGCACTGGCCCTGCTCGGCTGAGCCCGCCGGTAACGTGGAACAAAGCGTGGGCGGGTTGCTTTCGATAAAGCGCGGCAGCTTGGTGCCTTTGGTGCCCACATAGCCGACGTCGAGCAACCAGCTCTGCCCAAAAGAATGCTCAACCGTGAAATTCCAATCCTGCGCGTAGGGCAATCTCAGATGCGGATCGAGCGTCAACAGCGTGAGCCCCTGCGGCCCGTTGAACACGGGCGCAAATGGATTGGGACCCGGTGGAATAGGATTGGCGAAGCTGGTGGCGAAGCCCGGCGTGCTGATCTGAATCGTCTTGAACCAGGGCGGAGCGCTTTCCGGCGCCTGCAGGGGCCCGCCCTCGCCGTTGTAATAGGGCTCAAAGAAGACTCCGTAGGCGCCCCGAACCGCCCACTTGCCGCCGCCCGTGGGATCCCACGCGAAGCCCAGTCGCGGCGCAAAGGCATTGTGCTCGGTCGGAATGAGCGTGCTCGGAACGCCGGGGTCGCCGGGGAATAACAGACCGAGTGGCGCAGACGGCTGGACGTGCGATTGGGCGTTGGGAACGAACAGCGCGTCTTCATTGTGGACTTCGTCGTAAGGGTGAGGCATCTCATAGCGCACCCCGACGTTCAACGTCAAACGCCGCGTGGGTTTGTAGCTATCCTGAGCGTAAAGATTGTAGTTGAGCGCGCGCATTCCGCGGGGCAGATCGCCGCCCCCTTGCAGGAAGACGATGGGTTGTCCCGACAGAAACGCGGCCACGGCTTCGTTAAGAATTACCGGAGGAAAGACAAAGAAGCCGTTGGAGGCAATACCCAGGAGAGTATTGAGCTGATCTCGCTGCACTTCTCCTCCGAATTTAAGCTCATGCTTACCATGAATCCAAGCCACTGAATCGGTGAACGAGAACGTGTTCTGGTAATCGTCCGCCGGCCCGGTGATGGGATTGCCCACCGACGCATAGCCGTAGACCTCGATAAAGGGAGGACCCGCTTCGATCGATAACGTCGGCGAATACTGAAAGCCCAGGGAGGAGGGCGATTCGTGATTCGTGGCCAGTCCGAAAAGAAACTTGTTTCGCAGGAACGAAAAACGCGCCACGTTGATCAGTGAAGCGGAAAACGAGTGGGTTTCGTCGAGGGCAGCGTTCTGCGCCCGGAAATCCTCACCCACCGGAAAGCCTGGGACGTTCGACCCGGCGATGGGCAGGGGGTCCAATTGCGAACCGTTGTTGAAAAGGTAGTGGAAAGAAACCGTATCGCGCGAAGAGATGTAGTGATCAACGCGGGTCCCGAATTCGTCGTAAGGATTGTGTAGCTCCTGGGTGGTCAGGAAGGCATTGGGCCCGTATGCCGGAAGGTTGGAAGGCAGGGGGTAAAGCGCCAGCAGGTTTTGGGAGATCGGGTCGATCCCGGGTAATTGGTTTCCCGAATAGACCTGTCCGGTAAAACAGTTTTGCAGGTCTCCGGCCGGCGCCAGCGGAACGCCCGTCGAACAAGGCACAATGTCCGTCGCCTGGGAAAAATTGCCCTGCCGCTCGGCTGCCGTGGGCACCGTGGTCAATTGAGTTTCACCCTGGCGATTACGGAAGCCCTCGTAATAAACGAAGAAAAACGTCTTCTCGCGTTGGATGGGACCGCCCAGCGTTCCGCCATACTGGTTCTGCTTCAGTGGCTCCGTATCGATCGAGAAAAAGTTTCGGGCGTCCAACGCATCATTGCGCAAAAACTCGTACAAATCGCCATGGAATTGGTTCCCTCCCGATCGGGTCACGATGTTGGTGTTTGAGCCGGCGTTGTGTCCGAATTCCGCGGAAGCCGTGTTGGTTAGAATTCGGAATTCAGCGATCGCATCAGGGGGCGGCTTCAGAACAAAGCCGCCGTTGATCGAGTTGTAGTTCTCGGCGCCGTCTACGAGGAACTGGTTGGACTCCGGCCGCATGCCGTTAACGGCGTAAGATTGACCCTCGCGCATCGAGCCTCCCGCCACCTGAAGACCTTGGGTAAGAGGCGCCGTGCCCGGCAACAGAAGACCAAGCTGGGAGAAGTTGCGGCCATTCAAGGGAAGATCAACAATTTCGCTGCCACTTACCGTTTCACCCAAATCGTTGGTGGTGGCCACCAGCGTGGCGTCTGCCTTGATTTGAACCGTCTGTTGGGTAAGCCCGACCTCCAGATGTACCGGCACCTCGGCAACCTGATCGACGCTCAAGCTGATGCCTTCCTGCACGAACTTGTGAAAACCCGGCGCCGTGACCTCCAACCGATAGTGACCAATCGGCAGGAGCACAATCAGGTAGTTGCCCTCTGCATCGCTTGTTCCACTCCGTGCCAGACCCGTTTCCAGTTGAATGGCCTTGACCGTCGCGGCCGGAACCCGCGCCCCACTGGGGTCAAGAACCACACCTCGTATGCTTGCCGTGGTTTCCTGCGCGCAAAGTGTAGTACCGGACAACAAAATCGCCAACGCGCCGACGCAAAGGTACACTCTCGGCTTACCCATAAGACCGCAATCCTCCTGCACGGCCAAATTCCCAAGCCGTACGCGTTACCCTAAGCCTCGACGCGAAGGAAGTTCACTTCAAGAAATTAATAGTGGGCGGCTGCCCAGAAGGACAACATTATTGAGGTTGTCATTTCAGGAGGTCAATAATATGAATCAGGGATGTGGCCTGTTTTTTTCGATTATGAGGTTGGTGCTCGTGAAACTATTTGCTAACGCGTCTCCAGCGGCTATCTGAACCCCTTTGCCGGGAGTCACTTCAGGTGCAATAGGAGTCGATTTTGGAATTACAACCAAAATGGTGATCAAATCAAGACGCCTTAAAATGACGACTCTGTGAAGGTAATGAATTGGTCGGGACGGCCAGATTTGAACTGGCGACCCCTTGCACCCCAAGCAAGTGCGCTACCAGGCTGCGCCACGTCCCGAAAAGAGTAGTGATTCGCGGCGAGTGCGTAGTGGATAAAACCACCTGCCTGGAGCCTGCGCTTTAGGCTCCAACCAAGTAACCACTAGTTACCGCGTTTTTCCACGCTAGCACTTCCGCGAAAGCAATGTCAATATCGTCTGCAATTCCTGCCGGATGGCCTGGAGCTGCGCGACATCGAGGGAAGATTGGAACATGTGGCGCTGCTCGGCCGGCGTCTTGCCCTCAGTTGCCAGATGCCGGCGCGCTCCGGCAATGGTAAACCCCTTTTCGTAAAGCAGCCGGCGGATTTGGAAAATCAATTCCACGTCTTTGCGCCGGTAGAGGCGGTGTCCCGACTTGCCCTTCACGGGCCGCAGCGAAGGGAACTCTGTTTCCCAGAAGCGGAGCACGAAAGCCTTGGTGCGAGTCAATTCACTGACCTCGCCGATGCGAAAATAGAGCTTGTCCGGGATCGCCACCTCAGCGGGAGGAACCGGAATCAATCGTGCAGCGCGGCCTTTGGCCATGTTTCACAGATTACGCAGATTTCCGGCAATAGGCAAGCGCGTGGCCGCTCAGGCGTCACCGCCATCCGACGCTCGCAGAGCGCCGCTACAGAACAGCCCATCAGCGCCACATCCGGGGGAGTATCCGATTGCGATATACGCCCATTCCCTATACTCTGCCTATTCTGCAACGTGAGTTTTGCGGTTTTCAAAATTATCGCTGGACTCTTTCCGCGCACTCGGTTGGAATAGTATCGATAGGATGGGGTGAATCCGAGGGGGGACAACACGCGATGGGCAAGTTGATCATCGGTATCGACGTCGGCGGCACCAAGGTGGCAGGTGGACTCGTGACGCAGAAGGGGCGGCTGGTTGAATCGCAGGTCGTTCCGACACACGCGGACAAGGGATTCAGGAGGAGCTACGCGCAGATCACCCACCTGGTCGACCGCTTGCTGCGTGCGGCGGGCGGTGCGAAAAACGTGAAGGGAATCGGAATCTGCGCGCCTGGCCCGCTCAATCCCAAGACCGGCGTTGTGCTGAACCCACCGAATCTGCCCGGATGGCGGAACATCCAACTAGCCCGGCAGGTGACCAAGGAGTTCGGCCTTCCGGCGCGAGTGGAAAATGACGCCAATGCCGCGGGTCTCGCGGAAGTGCTCTTCGGCGCCGCGGTGGGTTACAAGGATGTGTTCTATGTCACCGTCAGCACCGGCATCGGAACCGGAATCATCATCGACCGGAAGATCTATCACGGCAAAAACGGAATCGCGGGCGAAGGTGGACATGTTTCCATCGATTTCCACAGCCCCTACCGTTGCGGCTGCGGAACATATGGCTGCATTGAAGCGCTCGCGGCAGGCCCGGGAATGGCGCGGCGGGCGCGCGTGATGCTCGAGCAGGAGCACAGTGCGCGCAGCGCGTTGCGCGAGCTCGTGGGCGGCCACTCCGAGCAAATCACTCCGCTGATGATTCAGCAGGCGGCCCAGCAGGGCGACCGAGTGGCCAAGGCCGTCCTGGACGAAACGGGCTTCTACCTGGGTGTTTGGCTCGCCGGCATGATTACGCTCTTCGATCCCGAAGCCATCGTCATCGGCGGGGGGGTGGCGCGCATTGGCAAGCCCCTTTTCGACAAAATCCGTGAGACCATCCCCGGACACACCATCAACGGCTTCGCGGCCAAGACGCCCATCCTTCCCGCCAAGCTGCACAACAACGTAGGCGTGTACGGCGCGGCCTCGGTTTTCCTGCCCACGGGTGCAGTAACGGAGTTATGAAACACGAACCGGCCACGGGAATTCTGCTTTTCGCCCACGGCAGTCCCGTGGAGGAAGCCAACCAGGGCGTGCGCGAGCTGGCCGCGAAGGTGGCGGCGGCCGGACCGTATCACTATGTGCGCGCCGTGTTTCTGGACGGCGGGCAACCTGACCTGGCGGGCGGGGTGAGGGAAGCGGCGGAGGCAGGGCTCGAACGGCTGATGGTGATTCCCTACTTCCTCACCCTCGGACTGCATTTGCGCCGCGACATGCCGCGCCTCATTGCCGCCGTGCAGGCCGAGTACCCGCAACTTGAAATCCGCGTTGCACAGTCCCTCGAAGGGCATCCCCTTATGCCCTCCATCATCCTCGAACGTGTGCAGGAGCTTACCGCCAAAACGCCGGCTCGCAAGTAGTGCCGCCCTTTAGCGAGGCAGCCACACTATGACGCTGCCGCCACGCGCCGCTCTTCGTAAAGCGGAAACTTCTCCGTCAGCAGTTCCACCTGGGTGCGCACCCGTTGCTGCGTGGCCGCGTCGTCAACATGGAGAAGGACCTCGGCGATCCAGCGCGCGATCTGGCGCATCTCCGGCTCCTTCATTCCGCGCGTGGTGACGGCGGGCGTTCCCACGCGAATGCCGCTGGCCACGGCGGGCGGATTCGCGTCAAAGGGAATGGCGTTTTTGTTCACGGTAATGCCCGCGCGCTCGAGCGATTCCTGCGCCTGCTTTCCGGTGACCTTCTTCGTAAACACGTCCACCAGCATCAGGTGCGTGTCCGTTCCGCCCGCGACGATGCGGAAACCTTCCGCAGCCAGCGATTCCGCCATCACGCGCGCGTTGGCAATGATCTGCTTCTGGTATTCGGTAAATTCCGGCTGAAGCGCTTCGTGGAAGCAGACGGCCTTGGCGGCGATCACGTGCATCAGCGGCCCGCCCTGAATCCCCGGGAACACGATCTTGTCGAGATCCTTGGCAAATTTCGCCTTGCAGAACACTGCGCCGCCGCGCGGTCCGCGCAAGGTCTTGTGCGTCGTGGTGGTGACAAAGTCGGCGTGCGGGAAGGGGCTGGGGTGCAGGCCTGCGGCCACCAGTCCGGCGATGTGCGCCATGTCGACCATCAGCACGGCGCCCACTTTGCGGGCGATTTCGCCAAAGCGCGCGAAATCCAGCGTGCACGGGTAGGCGCTGGCCCCGGCGAGAATCAGCTTGGGCTGGTGCTCTTTCGCCAGGCGCTCCAATTCGTCGTAGTCGATCGTCTCCGTGTCTTTGCGCACCCCGTAGGAGACGATCTTGTACATCTTGCCGGAAAAGTTCAGGGGATGGCCGTGGGTCAGGTGGCCGCCGTGCGCCAGGCTCATGCCCAGCAGCGTGTCACCGGGTTTCAGCACGGTCAGATAGACGGC
>JASHSC010000341.1 GCA_030036915.1 Terriglobia bacterium | reverse complement strand
TCCAGGCCGATGTAGATCCCGCCGAAAAGCCAGATGGCGGTTTCAACCAAATTGGCGCGCGCTCCGTTCCCCGCATCGCCGTTCGGGAGCTCGACGGCCGCGAAGGCGTTCAGCGTCTGCCCGTCAAAACTCTGCTGGCGCCAGTCGTTCAGCACGTCGAGTTCGATGCCGCCCTGGTCCGTTGAGGGATTGGCGGGGTCGTAGCCGTCCCACTTCTCGTAGTAATCGAGGATGGTGGAATCGGGCACGGTGAGCTCGCGGCCGAGCGCGTTGCGAGTCCACGCCTGAAGCGCGTGCCCCACGGCGGCAATCGTGCAGCAGCCAAGCTGGTCGTTTAGTAACATTCCCCAGTCGGTGATTCCCATGCTGTAATCCACCGCCGCCGGAGGCGCAGGAAGCGAGGGCGCGAGATATCGCGCCAGCTTCAGAGTGCGTGAATCGCGCCGCGCCGGCTTCTTTCCGAGTTTCATGCTGCTGTGATTCGTCATTGGGTTCGCCATCTGGCGATTCTTAAACCGGGCCGCCGCCCTGCCGCCCGCCGTAGGGGCGCGTACTGATGCGCCCACGCGGGCCCAAGGCTGTGAGCCCTACAATTTCTTCAATCGGTGATCTTTCTTGGCGATCTTGTTGAACGCGCGCTTGAAATCCTTTGCCTTCCAGTGATTCACCTTTGCCGGGTTGGCAACTCGCGCCTGCATGCTGGTGGTGGCCGCTGCCGGCGGAACTAGCGCCGCAATCTCCGTCACCGCCTGGGTGAGCAGCGCCACGACGCTCGTTACCGTGGTTTGGGTCGCGGCATTCTTGATTTGCGCGGCGCTTTCAAGCTGCTGCACATTTCCGTTCACCGCTTCGAAAGCCGCTTGCACCGCCTGAAGATTGGTGGCCGTGGGCGAGGCCTTGTAAGCGTCCAGAGTTTTCACCAGAGCGCTGAAGCCGTCCTCCACCAGCGTCACCACCGGCGCCAGCGCCGGGTCAATCACGTCCACCAGGCTTGCGGCAATCGGCACAGCAACTTCCGCATCCTGCTCCGCGGTGTTGACCCATGCCGGAATCGTGCACGCCTGCCAAACCATTACGCTTGCCAACAGAACTCCCAAAATTGCCCGCTTCATGACTCCCTCCCTCGATTCGGTGACTCAACGCCCCCGTTCATTTGCCCGTGCCCTGCCGCAGAATCTTCAGGTGTCCCAATGTTGCGTTCTGCCGCGCTGCTTCCGCTCGCCGGCGATCCACAGGACCACCGTGAGCACGGCGTTCAGAACGACCAGCAACGCGAATAACTTCAAGATCAACGACATGAATCAACTCCGCCCCATTCGGAAAATGACCCAAAGACCCAACGATCCAAAAAACAGTAATAAGAAGCATTTAAATATGAAGGCAATTAACAATCGCCAGAACTCAAGAGACTGAATGCGCAAAGTTGTTTTCATGGCACACCCTCTGCTCCTCAATCTCTCCTCTCGCCTTTGGCCTGTTGGGAAGCTGTGGCTCCCGCAATTTGACCTTCCTCTTCGGGGCCGGAAGCTGCTGAGGCAGGTCCCGGGCCCTCCCCTGTCGCGTACCAGTGGAGAACGCGGGGGTCATTCAGCCGGTAGAGATTTACCAGACGAATTAAGTCCGCGGAGTAGCTGGGATTCGTGGAATACCCACAGTGGTCCCGGTCAAGCTGGGAGGTTTTGGGCCCCAGCCGCTCCGCAAACTGTTTCCAGTCGGCGCGCGCTTCAAACGCCGGCTGGTATCGCGGCCCGTGCAGGAGAAGGGCATGGGCGCGAAAGGCTTCGGCTAAATTCGGGAAACGCTGGAATTGCGCGAGGACGTATTTCTTCTGGCCATTTTCAATTTCCCAGGTCTCGGCGTCAAAGTAGCCGTAGTCCTTGGTCGCGATCGGCAATTCGGAATTCAATTGTTCAGGCGCTTTGTCCGGAATCGGTGTCTTGCCGGCCGGGTTCGCTTGGTGTGTCGTGGCCTGCACGCTTGGGGACTGTTCCGGGCCGAAATGGCAGTACTTGATTCCAAATGGATTGTTGGCCAGACGGAAAAGCGTGCTGCTTCCCCAGCCCAATTGCGGCGTCGCGCTTTCCAAAATGGCTTGTGCAATCGTGACGCAAGCCGGAATTTCAAACTGGCGCTGGCTTTCAATCGCCGCTGGCGTGACGCGCAGAAGGAATTGCAATTGCTGCCGGGTCAAACGCGCGGGGGCCGGGTCAGGCGGACGAGTTGCGGAACCTGGTGTTTCCACGCCGGAACTGGGAGCCTCAGTTCCGTGTGCCGCTGCCGCCCCCGGAGTGACCGCGGTTCTGCTTGCTTCGTCGTTGCGAAATGTGTCTGTGATTGCCAATGGATCCTCGTCTGATCCGGAGATCAGCCTCGAGCCTTCTCATGAAAAATTGTCAACAACCGGTTTCGCAAATTCCATCCCATGACCCCACTCAGGTGGAGACATGTGGAGGGTCTGAGTCGGCGGCAACAGAGGTATTTCAGGAACGAAACCTTTAGGGAAGAAAACTCTATATAACTAGTATACCCACTTACGGTTAGTATCCATAGCGTTACTAGAAAGTGGAAAGTGATGCGCGTTTTGAATGCCGTCAGCATAAAATTATGCGAGAAATTGCCGCGCGAAATCCAAGACTTGCACTGCGACCAAACTTCCGACGAAAAAACCGGTTTGGCCAGGGAGATTGCACCTTCTGCGGGTTTGGAACGACCCTTTCATCATGTGAAATATCTCGTTATACTAGCCGACACACAGGAATCGAGTGATGCCTATCGCAACGTAGCATCGGCTCTGTTGATTGCCCGGAGGCTCTTTATAGCAAGTTGGCAGCCATCTCACGGCTTTTCGGGCAGAAAAGAATGAATATTCAACAAGTGCTTTATTTTGTGGTAACCCCCACCCCGCAGAGAGTCTATGTGGCACTTGGTGGTAGCCCACCACCATTTCCCCCTCGATAGGAAGTCGCCACCAAATGGGAGAGAGGTGCGGAAAATCCCCCACCCACTACGTGTTTTCACGCACCCCCCGGACGACGCGTACTTCACATTGCGATATTTGGGGCCCGCAGTGTTCCACGGGTTTGACACCTTTTGAGTGAATGCATACTATCCTTCTCGCTCTCTCGATTCGTCATTGACATGGTTGGGGAAGAAAAATTGGCGACTGTCTCGCAAATTACCGGTCTTGGCGTGACGATTGTCGGCGGGGGGATGATCACCTTTGATCTGCTCCTGCCCTCTCTGTATCACTTGGAGAGAATCGGCGTCGTCCGCAAAATCGATATCTGCGCTTTGGACGTTGCGCCGCTAAAGGCGCTTGCCGAGAATCGGGAATTCCACGAGGCCTTTCCCGGCCAGGGATTCACACCGCACCCCGCTCTCTCGACGCCAGGCAGCGAACAATTTCCAAATCTCTACAAGGAAGTCATCGCGGGAATGGCGCCGGGAAACATGGTTGTGGTGGCGATGCCCGACAACCTTCACTACACGGTGGTGAAGTACGCGTTGGAACGCGACCAAAATGTGCTGTGCGTGAAGCCGCTGGTGCTGAAGCACGAACAAGCGGTGGAAATCGAGAAACTGGCTTTTGAAAAGGGACGCTTTGTGGGAGTGGAGTACCACAAGCGCTTCGATCGGCGCTCGCTCGTGGCGCGGCGCAGCTATTCGCTCGGGCAATTCGGCGCGTTCGTGATGGGGGAGGCGAAGCTGATTGAGCCGTATTACTATCGACACTCAAATTTTCAGAACTGGTTCACCTGCGACCGCACCGATCCCTTCACATACATCGGCTGCCATTACGTGGATCTGGTTTATTTCATTACCGGATTAAAGCCTGTGGAGGTATCGCTCAAAGGCGTGAAAGGCAAATTTCCCAACGGCAATGAGGCGTTCCTGTGGTCGCACGGCCGCGTCACCTGGGAAAACGGTGCGCTGCTTTCGGTGATCAACGGTTTGGGATATCCCGACGCCGCGGCGGGCAGCAACGACCAGGGAATGATTTTGTATTGCGAGGGCAACGACCAGACAGGTTTGATTTTTCACGACGACCACCATCGCGGCGTGGCGTATTCGTATTTGCAGGACCTGGGCCCGGGCGGATCGAAATACAATTACGTAAGCCCGGATTTTTACCGCCTCGTTCCGTGGGAAGGCGCGGGCTACAAGCCGATCGGTTACGGATATGAATCCGTCGCGGGCATCACGCACACGATTCATCGGATGGAAAGCGCAGCGGCGGGGCTCGAGCCCGCGGCGGCACTGGCGAAGCGTCGCGAAATTATCAAAGAAGTGGACGCACAGGGGCTGATCGCGACGCCCGCCAACAGTTCCATCAACGAGCTGGTGGTAGAGGCGGCGCGCGCCTCGATTCTGGCCGACGCTGCGCCGGTGCGAATCGTTTACGGCGAGCACCCACACATTGAGAAGATCAGTGGACAGTGAACAGTGCTCCGAGCAGCGAAATTGGAAAATTGAAACTTGCGGCGACCATGCTGCCTCACACATCGCGCGCAGACGAGACCCCTCACCCGACTCGCCCCGGCTGGTGACAGCGCCGGTTGCGAGCCACCCTCCCCCCCGGGGGGAGGGAAAATAATTTTTTCCTTCTCCCTTGGGGAGAAGGTGGCTGAGGGACGAGGCCGGATGAGGGGTTTCTTGCAGGCACCTTTGAGAACATAATCATGTTAGAGCCCCGGGACTTTGCCGGGGGACACTTACTTTGCGGTCCACCGTTCACTGTACACTCTTCACTGACGAAGGATAAGGATGGCTATTTACGACCTCACCCCTGTAGACGTCCCGAAGGTTGAGACGAAGTACCGCAGTATTCGGACGAAGCTTCCGGTGCCGGAATCTATGCCGATATTCGCGGCGCTTCAGGAATCTGAGCCGCGATCGATGGCGGGCCAGCCGCCGATCGTTTGGGACAAGGCGGAGGATTTTATTGTCAGTGACCGCTGGGGCAACCGCTGGATCGACTGGTCGAGCGGCGTGCTGATCACCAACGCCGGCCACGGCCGCCCGGAGATTCGCGCCGCGCTGCGCGAGGTGATTGACCGCGGCCTGCTGGCCAGCTACGTCTTTGTGCATGAGCGCCGCGCCCGCCTGGTGGAAATGCTCCGCGCACTTTCGCCCGACCCGGCGCGCTACCGCGTGTTCCTGATGAGCACCGGCAGTGAGGCGACGGAGAACTGCATCAAGCTCTCGAAAACCTACGCGCTGGCCAAACACGGCGCGCACAAGAAATTTTTCGTGACGTTCAATTACGCCTTTCATGGACGCACCATGGGCGCGCAGCTTGCCGGCGGCTGGGAGAAGTCCAAGGAATGGATGGTGGACCGCGACCGCACGTTCGTCCAGGTGCCTTTTCCCGATGGTTACAAAAACGAAGATACATCGTTCGACCTGTTCATCAAGACGCTTGCGGAAAAAGGTGTGAAGCCGCAGGACATTTCCGGCGTGATGACGGAAACTTATCAGGGCGGCGGGCCGGATTTCCTGCCCGTTGAGTACGCGCAGAAGCTGGAAGCG
>JASHSC010000340.1 GCA_030036915.1 Terriglobia bacterium | reverse complement strand
TCGTAAGGAAGGGCAAGCGCGCTGGTTTGGAGTGTGTGCGCCGCGAAATCGATCCCCTGCACATCCGCCAACAGAAAATCCACGTTGCGGAGAGGGCGCAAAATGCTGCGCACGGGATACACGATGTCCTCCGGCTCAATTTCCGCCGCCGCCACCTGGTAAAGCAGTGGAAGAAAAGTGTGATAATTATTGCGATCAATCAGTGTGACTTGGAAATGAGTATGGGCGAAGGCGCGTGCGGCCCACAAACCGCCAAACCCCGCACCGACAATCACCACTCGCGGCCCCTTGCCCGCCATAACCCCCCCATCGCATTGGATTCATCTGGCGGTGATGCCGATTCACGTCGCCGCGGGGTGCGGCCAAGAGCAACTCGGCATTTTTCCTCTCAAAACCGTGCCCAAAGCAACTCATATTGTGATATTTCTGGATTCGGATCCGATCTCATTGCCAATGGGTAACCCCCAAGCGCATGAGGCCGGCCACACGCAGAGCGAGCCAACCGCCGTCTGAGGTTAGTAGCGAATGGAACTCGAGCGATCGTGCCCCCAGTGCGGGCGCAAGATTCCGTGGGGACAAGCCGACTGCCCTTTCTGCTCGGGCAAAGGGAGAGGATACCTCTGGTCTTTGCGGCGCGACTGGTTTCTCCTGCTCACCTTTATTTTCCTTGTTCTCATGTTCGTCGTCACAAGCTTTGCTGCGCGCACCTACCGCAATGTCGAAAGAGGGTTTGCCGTTCAATGGTATGTGCGCGGCGAAGACGACCTGCACGAAGGGCGGGCGGAGATGGCGCTGGCCGATTTCCGGACCGCACTCTCCTACTCCCACGACAATGAACAATATGAATTGCGCTTGGCGGAGGCTTTGACGGAAGCGGGCAATACAGCGGGGGCGCGAGCAGAGGCCCGAACCTATCTCCTGGGTCTGCTCGACCGGCAACCCGGCAACGCCACCGTGAATCTGGAGCTGGCAAGGTTGGCGGCGCGCGATCATCTCATTGACGACGCGGTGCGCTACTACCACCAGGCAATTTACGGCGAATGGGATCTCGATGCGGTCGCCCGGCGGCGAAATGCGCGCTTGGAGCTGGTGGAATTTCTGCTGGACGAAGGCCAGAAGGATTCCGCGCGCGCGGAGTTGATTGCCCTGGCGGCTGACCTGCCGCCTGACCCCGCATTGCAGACCCGCGTGGGAACCCTCTTGTTGCGTGTGGGGGGTTACGACGACGCCTTGAAATTATTTACCGAGGCGCTCCGCCTGAATCCCCTTCTCGCCGCCGCCCTGGCTGGAGCGGGGGAGTGCTACTTTCACGCCGCCGACTATGAGCAAGCGGAGCGCGACTTTGCGCGGGCCGTTCAGCAAGATCCTCACCTCACTCAAGCCGCGGCGTTGCGAGAAACGGCACAAGCAGTTTTGAAACTTGATCCCTTTAATCGGCGCTTGAGCAATATGGAGCGAGGCCGGCGCGCCGCAACCGACTTCAGCCTCGCTATGGCGCACTTGCAGGATTGCGCGGCACAGCGGGGAATCGACTTGAAGGCGAACGGAAGCGATCCGCTCCAGACGTTGCATGGCATGGCCCTCGACCTTCAGCCTCATGCGCAGCAATCCACCCTCAGCCGCGACGCCGAGGTGCTTTCCGAGGTCATGGACGCGGCATTCGCCATGGAGCAGGCGAGCGCGCACGCCTGTGGAGAACCCCAAGGGCAGGATTTGGCGCTCCTGCTGATTGCCCGCGAACAAGGAGGAGCGCACCCGTGAGCGATTCTCCTGTTAGTCCAACAGCAAAATCGCCCTCCCCGGCCACCACCGAAGGCGAAGACATGCTCAAACGCCTGGGCGAAGGTAAGCCGCTGAAGGAAACCCAGCTCTTTCTCCTTCTGGCGGTCATTATCGGATTGCTCTCGGGCCTCTCCGTCGTTCTCTTTCGAATCGCCATCGACTGGACAAAAATCCTGTCGTTTGGTTCCGCGCTCACCCCCGTGTGGACCCGCTGCCTGGCGCTTCCGACGATTGGGGGGTTGGTGGTGGCTTACCTGGTGATCCGATTCTTTCCCCGCGTGCGTGGCAGCGGAGTGAATCAGACCAAGGCGGCGCTCTACATCTACGACGGATATATTCCCTTCAATACGGTCATTGGAAAATTCATCACCTGCGCCGTGGCAATCGGAACGGGCCAGTCGCTGGGGCCGGAGGATCCTTCACTGCAAATGGGCGCGGGAATCGCCTCCGCGCTGGGGCGCCGTCTGCGGCTTTCGCGCGAGAAGGTGCGATTGATCGCGCCCGTGGGCGCCGCGGCGGGATTGGCGGCGGCGTTTAACGCGCCCATTTCCGCGGTCATCTTCGTATTTGAAGAAGTGATTGGCCAATGGACCGCAGGCTCGCTGGGCGCGGTCGTCCTCGCCGCGGTCTCCAGCGTGATTGTAACGCGCTGGTTCCTGGGTGATCAGCCGCTGTTTGGCATCCCCGTCTACCACCTCGTCCATCCCGCGGAGTTGCTGGCTTATGCCGCGCTGGGAGTGATCGGCGGAGTATCTTCGCTGGCATTCGTGCGGCTGATCGCCTTCGCCCGCCCGCGCCTGAAAGCCCTGCCCCACTGGACGCAATACCTCCAGCCGGCGGTGGCGGGCTTGCTGATCGGAATCATCGGCATCGGTTTCCCGCAGGTGATGGGCGCGGGCTATGGCTACATCGACCAGGCCATGCATGACCAATTCACCTGGCAGATTCTCGGGTTGCTGGCGGCGTTAAAGATTATTTCCACCAGCCTTTCGTTCGTTACCGGCACACCGGGCGGAATGTTTGCTCCCACGCTCTTCATCGGCGCAATGCTGGGCGGCGCCGTGGGCGGCGTGGAACACCACTTCTTCCCTTGGCTAACCGGCGGAGTGGGAGCTTACGCTTTGGTGGGCATGGGGACGGTCTTCGCCGGTTTTCTGCGTGTTCCCATGACTTCCGTCTTTATGGTGCTGGAAGTGAGCGGCAACTATTCCATCATTCTCCCTGTGATGATTTCCAACACCATCGCCTACCTGATTTCCCGGCAGTACCAGCGGACCTCACTCTTTGACCTGCTCTCCCAGCAGGATGGCATCGGTCTGCCCTCGATGGAAGAGCGGCGCGAAGAAGCCACGTTGCACGTGGAAGACGCAATGCGCGCTTATCAGGGTTCAGTACTCGGCCCCGACGATCCCGTTCAGGTAGCCCTTACGAAAGCGGAGGCATCTCCCGAGGCCCTCGTTCTGGTAAAAAGCCATCGCCACACGTGGCTCGGCATCAAGAAGGATGATTTGCGCCTCCAAGCGCCGCAATTGCGCCAGACCGATCCTCTGCACGACTTGCTTTCGGAAACCCCGCTTCCCTATCTTCATCCCGACCACTCCCTGGACGAAGTGCTGCGCCGCCTGGGCGACTGGCCGCTTCTCCCCGTACTAAGTCGCGCCGATTTGGACAAGCTCGAAGGAGTGATTGGGCTTGCCGATGTCCTGAATGCCTATCGCCGGTCTGGAAGTATGATGGGTGAGAGTTAGCGCTCAGCCGCCCGGTCCATCGTTGGAAAGATACTGATCGAGGGAATGGAGCTCGCGCGCCAGCTCGTCCACGCGATGCTCGAGCAGGTTCCGTATGGAGAGCATGGCAGTAAGCTGCCCCTGGGCGTTGACGATGGGCAGGTGGCGAACGTGCCGCTCCACCATGTGGACCAGCGCATCCTCTTCACTCGTGTCGTCGGTGATGGTCTCGACGGGAGCCGTCATCACTTCGCGCACGCGGGTATCCTTTGGCGAGCGCTGGCGCAGCACCACGCGCAGCATCACGTCACGCTCAGTAAAAATGCCGTGCAGGATGCCATGTTCCACCACGGCCACTGCGCCCACGGCGTGCTCCGCCATCACTTCCACGGCCTCCAGTACACTCGCGCCGGGCCCAACCGTAGCGGGTGGAAAACTGGCAATTTTCAGGAGACTCATCGCCGCCTCCACAAGGAATCTTTTTGATAGATCTCGTCAACGGCTACGCAGCCAATTCCGGAAGCAAGAGAGTAAGGCGGCAAAATGGGGAAGTCAAGCCAGCAGGGTCACAATTTGAATTCTGTAGCGCGGGTGTCCCCACCCGCGACAGTTACGCGGTTGGGGGCAGTCGCGCCACACACGCCTCCCAACCGGCGTTTTCTACACGCCTCGTGAAAAATCGTCAGAACAGTGCAGCTTTTTTGCATTTTGAAGCAGTGCCGCCAAATCATTGAAACCTTGCGATTTCAAAATCGCTGAAGGGTTTGGCAACCGGCTTGCGATTTTATACCTCTATGAAAAACGAAACGGCAGAATTCGGTCGCGGCCTGGTCACTGTTCTGGTGATATGGAGTGTACTGTTTCTCTTCGGATACAGCCGCAGAAAATCCCTCAAGGGATGAGCAAATCCCGTTCAGGCGGCGCTCAATGAGTGCCGCCCAAACGGAAAGCCCCAGGCAGGACGTGCAGCGGGGCGGTGAACTGGATGGCCTTAAACCTTCTCCGGCACGACGTATGGCTTGCGGTAGCCGCGGTCGCCATCGCGGAGAATTCGCGAGGCTTCGTGGTCGCCGATGACTTCCAACTTCACAGGATCGAAGTGCAAGGCGCGGCCCACGCGGTGCGAGGCGTTGCCAAGGTGGAGCAGCGAGCAGGAAATCAAACCTTCCTCGATGGGAGCGTTCAGTTCCTCCTTCTTGCGGCTCTTCACGCAAGCGATGAAGTTGGCCCAGTTGTTGCCGCCCGCCGTCGAGTGCGGTCCTGGCTCCTGTTCCTCCCCGATCCAGGACTTGTAGCTGTCGTAGCCATTCATGGCCAGATAGCCTTTGGAACCGTAGAAGATATTGCCGATGGTATTTTTTGGCCCTTTCTTCTCTGCCGCGTTGCCTTCCGCCGCGGGCACTTCGCCTCCGCCAAATTGCGGCGAGCCGATTTGCGCTTCATGATTGGTGCACCAGTGCCGGACTTCGAATTCCAAAATACGCTTCTTGCCGTCGGGCATATCGTCGTAGTAATAGGCGACGTTCAAAACGTTGGGCGTAGTCTGATCGTCATCAAACATCACGTGCGCGCCAATGGCAGCGATGCGGTTGGGATATTTTACGCCCAGTCCCCAGCGCGCCACGTCCAGCTCATGGATGCCCTGGTTGCCGAAGTCGCCGTTTCCCGTGTCCCACACCCAGTGCCAGTTGTAGTGGTAGCGGTTTTTGGTGAAGGGCTTCATGGGCGCAGGGCCGGTCCACAGATCGAAATGGAAGCCCGCGGGCACGGGCTCCACGGGAGCCTTTCCGATGGTGTTTCGCCACTTGTAGCACAGCCCGCGCGAAAGATAGACGTCGCCGATTAAGCCGTCCCGCATCTTTTGCACGCCCTCGATAATGGCGAGGCCGGAGCGGCTGTTGGTGCCGTGCTGAACCACGCGATCGTATTTCTGCGCGGCGCGCACCACCTGCTGCCCTTCCCACATGTTGTGGCACATGGGCTTTTCCACGTAAACGTCCTTGCCCGCCTGGCAACCCCAAATTGCTTGCAGCGAGTGCCAGTGGTTGGGCGTGGCGATGGAAATTGCGTCAATGGATTTGTCATCCAACAACTTGCGCAGGTCGATATAGGTGGCGGGTTTCGTAATCCCCATCTTTTCCATTTCGCCCAGGCGCTGGCTGGTGACATTTTCATCCACGTCGCACACCGCGGCGATTTCCACGTCCTCCATTTTGGAATATTGCCGCACATGCGCCCACCCTTGCCCGTGCAGCCCGACCACTGCGATGCGGACGCGGTCGTTGGCGCCAAAAACTCGCTCCGGCTTGGTCAAGAAATTGATGCTCCCCAGGGCCGCGAGCCCGGCTCCGGTTTTTGCGCTGGTTTTGATGAATTCCCGACGATTGACTTCCGATTCCATAAAGGCCCCCTCTCCAGGATTCGGGGGAATTATACCCCTCGAGGCGGTCGATTGGCGAAAAGAAGTGGGACAATCCTGGATGGCTTATAGCGCGGCTGTCCTCAGCCGCGGTTCGGACTCTGCGTTCTTTTTCCTTGCGCTCCGTCGTTGCCAATTCCACAATGATGCCCTTGAATCCAGGGAGAGCAATGAAAGCCTGGGATTCAAGGGGAAATCCATGGCGAGCAAAAGAACGATGGCAATTGTTGCGTTGTCGATGTTGGCGCCATGCTCCCTGCTTTTCGGCCAGAACGCCGCCGCGCCCGCCGCCCCTTGTGACGCGCCTTCTTACTTCGGGATGTGCGACCCTTATGTGCCCGGAATTATCGCCTTCAATGCGCCCAATGGAGGCGTGGAGGTAAAGACCACGTGGCCGTCCGGCCCGGCGGACCAGGCGGGCCTCTGCCCGGGTGACCGAATCGTTTCCGCTAATAGCACTCCAACTTCCGGCCTCAAGTTCATGGACATCATTAAGCTGATTGTGTCCGACACTCCAAAGCCCATCGACCTGAAGATCAAGCGCGGCGACCAGAATCTAAGTTTTCATCTCGCGCGGATTAAAGAAACTGAGCTCGCAGCCCTGAGCCACGAAAAGTACACGCGCTTGCCGATATTCCCGAGCGGTGCGGATGAACTGTCAATTGTTCCGAGCGATGAGTCGCCGACGGAATTGCAGGCGTTCCAGAAATTCGAACTCGAAGTCGGGAGGCGCAACGGCTTCAAGCCGGTCGGCGGCCGCTGGGCTCCCATCGCCACCGATGAAGGCCAATTTCAGCGCCTCGAGCAGGTTTTGAATGACCCCATGTCGTCAAGACTTGCTCACGAGGTCGTTTTTGTATCGTCCGCTTACCAACCCGGTTTCTCCGCTCTTTTGCTCGAACATCCCGATCAGCTTTTGGCGTTTCTGATCGAACCCGGTTCGCCGGCTTTTCGCGCGGGCCTGCTTCCCGGCGATGAAATTACGGAAGTGGACGGCCACTCGGTCTCCGGCCTCGACCCCGGGCAGCTTGCCGATCTCGTGATGAAGCCGGACGACCACGCGCGCGAAATCACTCTGCGCATCCGGCGTGGTACGGCGGACCAGACCCTGAAGATCGAAACCGAAAAATGGCAGGACGCCGGCTACGGACTCTCCCTGTTGGGAATCGTAGCGTCACAGCCCGGACGGCCGGGCGATTTTGCGCTTGGCATCCAACTGGTGAACCCTGGCAACCCGCAGGAAATGGTGGTTCGAAGTGTGGACTATCCTTCTGCGGCCTTCGCGGCCGGAATGCACATAGGGGACAAAATTCTGGCAGTGAACGGCCGACCGGCAAAGCAAATTTCCCGGGAGGAAATGAAAAACATCCTCGAATCGTCATCGCCCGCGCCGCTGCGAATTGACGCCATGCGCCTCGACAAGAAAATTCACTTCCAACTCACGCCCATGACGGAAGCCCAGGCCCAGGTCTCCATCGGCAGAAAAATGACTGCCCACGGCCCCACCTCCGCGAAGTGCACTGAGCCCGCGACCCAACCGTAGGGGGAACCCTTGTGGCTGTCCCGCCCGGGCGGGAGCGACCACGAGGGCTACCCCTACGTTCCGATATTTTCACAGCTTCAAAGGCAATGTCTGGGCACCCTTGAGCCCAGAATTCCCCCAGATGAAAGTTCGCAAAGGATATCTGAGAAAGAAGTTGTTAAAAATGAAGGAACCTCCGGATAAGTTTGTGAAAACAAACGAGAGGAGGTAAAGATTCCATACTGAAAACGTATTGTGCGGGGTGACGCATCACCGAAGCCCCGACTGGGAAAATTTCTTCTTGCGCGCCTTCGGACCCGAATTCATAATCAATAGCTGGACAAAAACCACAGCAATTTTTCGGAGGTAGAGAAATGGCAACAGCGACACCGAGCGCAGCTCCTGGCAAATTCTCCGCGGGCAATACGTCTCGCGTGAAGGAAATCTTGAGCTGGTATGAGAGTGACAATCCGGGCGTGAAGACCAATCTGGCGCGTCTGATGAACACAGGGCGCCTCGCGGGCACGGGGAAATTCGTGATTCTGCCCGTTGACCAGGGATTTGAGCACGGGCCGGCGCGAAGCTTCGCCGTAAACCCCCCGGCATACGATCCCAATTATCACTTCGAAATTGCCCTGGCGGCGGGCTGCAATGCCTACGCCGCTCCGCTGGGATTCATTGAAGCCGCGGCCGCGCGCCACGCCGGTGAAATTCCCCTGATTTTAAAAATGAACAACCACGACGTGCTGCACGATGAGAAGGATCCGCTTCCTTCCGTCACCGCGAGCGTTGCGGACGCGCAGCGCCTGGGCTGCGTGGCCATCGGCTTCACCATTTATCCCGGCTCGGCGCACGCTCAGGAAATGTACCAGCAACTGCGCGCCGCCGCTGAAGAAGCGAAGGAGCGAGGCCTGGCCGTGGTGGTGTGGTCCTACCCGCGCGGGTCGAGCCTTTCGAAAGAAGGCGAGACGGCCCTGGACGTTGCCGCCTACGCCGCGCACATCGCGGCGGAACTGGGCGCGCACATCATCAAGGTGAAACTGCCCACCGATTATCTCGAGCAGCCCGAGGCCAAGAAGGCCTACGAAAAGGCCAACGTGCCACGCGCCACGCTCGCCGAGCGCGTTCGCCACGTGGTGCAGGCTACCTTTGACGGTCATCGCATCGTGATCTTCTCCGGCGGGCCCAAGAAAGATAGCGACGACGCGGTGTTTGATGAAGCGCGCGCCATCCGCGACGGCGGCGGCTTCGGCTCGATCATCGGCCGCAACTCCTTCCAGCGGCCCCGCGAGCACGCGCTGAAGTTTCTCGAGACCATTATGAAGATTTACGCCGGCGAATTGGCGTAAGGAATCGAAATTCGAAGATCGGAACTTGAGATTCGCGGCGCACCGTTGGCAGCACCTACCTGTTGGTTGGCACAGGAATTGTAGCGCCGGCCATTAGGCCGGCACATGCCGGGCTAAAGCCCAGCGCTACGTTTGGTTAACACACGCCCCAGTCTTGCGGCCCGCTGCGAATTTCTAAGTTGCAAATTTCCCCTCACACCCGCGAGGCCCATGCCCACACTCCTGATCGTCGAAGACGAAGCCAAAATGCGGCGCCTGCTGGAGCTGAATCTCACCGAGGAGGGTTACACCGTCCTGACCGCTGCTGACGCCGAGGCCGGACTCAACATTCTGCGCCAGGAAAAGATTGACGTCGTCGTCACGGACCTGAAGCTCCCCGGCATGAACGGCCTCGAATTCCTTCAGGCCATCAAACGCACACACGCCACACTGCCCGTGGTGGTCATGACCGCGTTCGGCACCGTGGAAACCGCAGTCGAGGCCATGAAGGCCGGTGCCAGCGATTACGTCCTGAAGCCCTTCGGCATGGAGGAGATCAAGCTCATCCTTCGCAAGGAGCTGGACGTCCATCGCCTGCGCGAGGAGAACCGCTCGCTGCGCGAAGCTCTGGGGCAGCGCTACCAATTTCGCAACATCGTCGCCCAAAGCCCGAAGATGCAGGAAGTGCTGGCCACGGTTGAGCGCGTCGCGCCTACGAATTCCACCGTGCTGCTGGGCGGCGAAAGCGGCGTCGGCAAGGACCTGATCGCACGCGCCATCCACGAGCACTCGCGGCGCGCTTCGGAATCGTTCGTCAAAGTGAATTGCACCGCCATTCCCGAGAATCTGCTGGAAAGCGAGTTGTTCGGATACGAGAAGGGCGCATTCACGGGCGCCAACACCACCAAGCCCGGACGCTTCGAGCTTGCCGACAAGGGCACCATCTTCCTCGATGAAATCGGCGATGTGCCGGGATCGATTCAAGTCAAGCTGCTGCACGTCCTTCAGGACCGCCAGTTTGAGCGGCTGGGTGGAACGAAGACTCTGAAGGTTGATGTGCGCGTCGTCGCCGCTACCAATCAGGATCTGCGTGCGGCGCTCGAGCAGGGCACCTTTCGCGAAGACCTCTATTACCGCCTGAACGTGGTGCCCATCAGCATCCCGCCCCTGCGCGAGCGCAAGGAGGAGATTCCCTACCTGGTTGACTACTTCATCAAGCGATTTGCGGAAGAGTCCGGCAAGAAGCTCACGGGAATTACTCCGGCGGCGCTGAGGTTGCTCATGGATTTCCATTGGCCGGGCAATGTGCGCGAACTGGAGAACATCGTGGAGCGCGCCGTGGCGCTTTCTTCAGGCACAGTCATCGACGTGCCGGACATTCGCCTGGACGTTGCGCCCGCAGCCCCGGCAAGCTCCGCCGCCCCGGGGTCCGCTCCCTTTCCGCCCGATGGCATGACGCTTGAGCAATTCGAAGACGAAATCATTCGCGAAGCCCTCCATCGCGCCGGCGGCAACAAAAGCCAGGCCGCGCGCCTGCTCGGGCTTTCACGAAACGCTCTGCGCTACCGCTTGGCCAAGATCGGCGTGCCGGATGAGGAGGAGGGCGGGAAGCAGTAGGCAGAGGGCAGTAGGCAGAAAGCAGAAGGCAGTCGAGGTGAAAGGCATGACTCCCGACGTGCGGCTGGGGAAGGTTGAGCGGAGCCTGATGATCACGGCTCGGCTGAGGCGCGCCTCCGATCGCCGATGGCGGCAGAGGCTCAGGAAGCACGATGCCCGCATGAGGCGTATGAGAGAGATAGTCACGTCGCTGGCCCCAGCGGAACAAAGGCTATCCTGCAAGCCGCATAAACTTCACGGGGGGACGGATGCCCGACTTAAGGCTGTTAGCAAGAAATTAGAGGAGCTCGCTGATGGGCAGGAGGTCACGTGGGCCAAGCTGGATGGCCTGCGCCACAATATTGATCGCTTCCTACGCAGCCAGAGGGGAAACCGCAGAAGGACAAAGGGCGGCAGGCATTAGACATCGGGTCGCCTGAATATCACTTTCCGATGTCAGGCACGGATAGATTACGGCAGATTTTCCTAGCAAGGAGGTTAGAAATCTCAGTGTGATGAGGGACAGCTTCCACAGCGCCGGTTTTGGGGTTTGTCCAGAGGGAATGACTGCTCCCTTCGCGCTTCAGGTGGCAGCCATGCATTCGCAAATGCTGAAGGAGGGATGATCTCTTCACTTGACGGTGATCGTTTC
>JASHSC010000339.1 GCA_030036915.1 Terriglobia bacterium | reverse complement strand
GTCTCTCCGGACAAGACGGAAATCGTTCCCGCCTCCAAACTGCGCTCCCAGGATGTGGTGATCTGTGAAGTCGGCGACATCATTCCCGGGGACGGAGAAGTGATTGAGGGCATCGCCACCGTGGATGAGTCGGTCATCACCGGCGAGAGCGCACCCGTAATTCGCGAATCGGGCGGCGACCGCAGCGCCGTGACGGGTGGCACGAAAGTCCTCTCGGATCAGATCAGGATACGCATCACCTCGAATCCTGGCGAGACGTTCCTCGACCGCATGATCGCGCTGGTGGAAGGCGCGGAGCGGCAGAAGACGCCCAACGAAATCGCTCTCAACATTCTAATTGCCGGCATGACTCTTATCTTTTTGCTCGCCGTCGTAACCTTGCAACCGTTTGCCGTCTATGCCGTCAACTCGGCCCACGCGGGGGCGGTGCCCAGCGTTGCCGTGCTGGTCTCTCTGCTCGTCTGCCTGATTCCCACCACCATCGGTGGCCTGCTTTCCGCCATCGGAATCGCGGGCATGGACCGCGTCATGCAGGACAACGTGCTGGCCATGAGCGGCAAGGCCGTGGAAGCTTCGGGCGATGTCAACACCCTGCTGCTCGACAAGACCGGAACCATCACCCTCGGCAACCGCCAGGCGGTGGAATTTCTTCCCGTCGAAGGCGTCACCGGGGCTGACTTGGCTGACGCGGCGCAACTCGCCAGCCTGGCCGACGAAACTCCCGAGGGCCGCTCGATTGTCATCCTCGCCAAGAAGGAATACAGCCTGCGCGGACGCGAGGTTTCCGAACACGAGGCCCACTTCATCCCCTTCTCCGCCTACACGCGCATGAGCGGTGTGGATATTGACGGCCGCAAGCTGCGCAAGGGCGCCACCGACGCCATCATTCAATTCGTCAGCGAAAAAGGCGGCTCCGTCCCCACGAATTTTATCGAATTGTCCGACAGCATTTCCCGCACGGGAGGAACGCCTCTCGCCGTGGCCGATGGCGACCGGCTGCTGGGAATTGTCCACCTGAAGGACATTGTGAAGGGCGGAATGAAGGAGCGCCTTCAGCAGTTGCGCACGATGGGAATCCGCTCTGTCATGATTACCGGCGACAATCCCCTCACCGCAGCGGCCATCGCCAACGAAGCCGGCGTGGATGATTTTCTCGCGCAAGCCACTCCCAAAGACAAGATGGATTACATCAAGAAGGAGCAGGCTGCGGGGCGCCTGGTGGCGATGACCGGCGACGGCACCAACGACGCACCGGCGCTGGCCCAGGCCGACGTGGGCGTGGCCATGAACACCGGCACCATGGCCGCCAAGGAAGCCGGCAACATGGTGGACCTTGACAGCAACCCCACCAAGCTGATTGAGATTGTGGCCATCGGAAAGCAATTGCTGATTACCCGCGGGGCGTTGACAACATTTTCGATCACGAACGATGTATCGAAATACTTCGCCATCATTCCGGCGATGTTCGCGGCCACTTACCCCGAGCTCGATAAGCTCAACATTATGCGCCTGCACAGCCCGCAGAGCGCCGTGCTGGCCGCGGTAATTTTCAATGCGCTGATTATTATTGCGCTGGTGCCGCTCGCCCTGCGCGGCGTGCGCTACAAGCCGCAAAGCGCCGCCGCCATGCTGCGGCGCAATCTTTGGATTTACGGATTGGGCGGGTTCATCGCGCCCTTCCCGTGCATTTATTTGATTGACCGCTTGCTCGGGCTTTTGCATCTGGCGTAGGGCCGAACGGTGTTCGGCCTTACCCTGTAGCGGCGCTCTATAAGCGCCGAAGGCGGTAGCCACGGTCAGCGTTTTTCTGACCGTGGGCTTTTCGAACGCCGGGAAGAACCCACGGTCACAACGGCACTGACCGTGGCTACCATTGCCAGCGGCTGTCCCCGACTGCCGACGCTTCGAATTGGAGTTCTTTATGCGCAAGCAACTTAGCCAGGCCTTTCGCTTCACGCTGTTGATGACCGTGCTCACTGGACTGATTTATCCGGGTGTGGTGACGGGCCTGTGCCAGCTCATGTTTCCGCGAGCCGCAAACGGCAGCATGCTGGAAATCAATGGACAGGTCGTGGGCTCCACTCTGCTTGGACAGAATTTTTCCAAGCCCGAGTACTTCCATCCCCGGCCTTCGGCAGCCGGCAAGGATGGCTACGACGCCACCGCTTCGAGCGGCTCGAACCTCGGCCCCACCAACCAGGCCTTGACCGATCGCGTGAAAGCCGACGTGGCAAAATTCCGCGCGGAGAATCCAACCTATCAGGGTCCGATCCCCGCCGATATGGTTACCACTTCCGGCAGCGGACTTGACCCGGACATCAGTCTCGCCTCCGCCTTCGCCCAAGCCCCCCGTGTTGCCCAAGCCCGCGGCGCAAGCGTTGAAGAAGTGAATCAACTCATCCAGGCTCATTCCCGCGGACGCCGCTGGGGTTTCCTGGGCGAGCCGCGCGTCAACGTGCTTCTCCTGAATGTGGACCTCAACGCGAAATTCCCCTTGGCTTCGAAGAAATCCTTGTAACCCACATTGCTTAGTTTCCCGCTGACCCCTTTGGATTTTTCTGGGATGATTCAAGGGCCGTGTCGGTATCCACCTTGCGCGCCAATCCTCTCCGAGAGTAAACTGCGCTGGAGAGGACCTTTTTCCCTGTGTCGGCTGCCGTCAGCCGGTCTAAGCTAAAGCTCAGCCGTGCCGCATTCGTTCTCGTTAGGTCGTGCTAAAACGCTAATTAACGAGGTCGTGACGCCGCATGCCTAAGACTTTCCACCCTGGAATTTATTTCCAAGAAGTGCCGGGGGTGTTCCATTCAATTCCCGGTGCGCCAAGTGACCCAGCGGGGCCCGTCTTTCTGCTCGACAGCCGGGGCCTTCCCGTCAGACTCGACTCGCTGCCTGAGGGAACGAGTTCGAACGTGCAACCGGACTGGCAATACGTGAATGTCAGACGTGCGACGTTCTTCATCGAACAGTCGATCAGTCAGGGTACCCAATGGGCGGTGTTTCAGAACAATAATCCGGCCCTTTGGTCGCGCGTGACGAACCAGATTGAAAATTTCCTCACCAATCAGTGGTTGCAAGGTTCACTGCACGGCAAGAAGAAACACGAAGCTTACTTCGTCAGGTGCGACAACAGCACCATGTCACAAAACGATCTGGACAATGGCCGTCTGGTTGCCCTGGTGGGTTTTGCACCCGTGCGCCCCGCCGAGTTCGTCGTGATTCAGATCGTCATTCAAACCAAGGGAAGATAAAGAGAAATTGAGGAACCAAGCGGCATAGAAACCAGTGGAACGTTCCGGCTGTCCCCATGTTTGTGTTTCTGGAACCAAGGCCCGGGCGTGGTCCGTCTTGCCCGCTATGCCTCTCCAATAGTAAACTGCCCTAAAGGAGCTATTCACTCAATATGCCGACTGATCTTGATCGCCGGCCTGATCCTGAGGTTCTCCTCAAGCAGGTGGAGGGACAGGACGAACCACTCCGGCACGAGCGGCTGAAAGTCTTTTTGGGCTACGCTTCCGGCGTGGGCAAGTCGTTTCGCATGTTGGATGAGGGCCGTCGCCGCAAAGTGCGCGGGCAGGATGTG
>JASHSC010000338.1 GCA_030036915.1 Terriglobia bacterium | reverse complement strand
CCGCCCGAGGACGGTGAGCCCGAGTTCTTCCAATCCGTTCCGGATGACCGTCCCGCGCTCGACCCGGAGCGCGCCGCGACCTCCAACGAAATTGGCCGGCGGATTCAAGAAGCCCTCGCGCGCCTGAATCCACGCGAGCGCATGGTATTCGAGCTGAGCACTATCAGGGCCTGAAATTGCGCGCCATCGGCGAGATTTGCAAGACCAGCGAGCAGACCGTGAAGAACAGTTTGTTTAGAGCGACGCAGAAATTGCGAATGGAACTGGGAGATTTGGCGTGAGTAGCGCCGCCCCGCAGGGCGGCATCGCGATGGGAGATTGATTTATGGAATGCCATGAACTCGAAGAGCGATTGACCTTGCTGCTCTACGGGGAACTGACCTCAGCGGAGCAAACCGCCTGCGAAGAGCATCTGGCGGCGTGTTCGGCCTGCCGCTCGGCGCGGGAGAAGATCGAGCACTTCCACAAAGTCCTGGCCCGGCGGCCGGAGGCGGAAGTCTCCTCCGCCCTGCTGGCCGAAGCCCGCATGTCACTGGATGAAGCGCTGGACCGCCAGCAGCACGGGTGGCGCGCGCTGTGGAACAACGGCCTGCCGATTCTGCGCTTCCAACCCGCTTCCGGCTTTGCCTTGGGACTGACGCTGGTTTTGTTTGGGTTCGGCGTGGGCTGGGGATTGCGCCCGCATATTAACGCCCGAACCGGCAACCTGGGCGTAGTCAACACTGCGGACGTCTCCAATTCCGACCTTCAGAATATGCGCATCAGCGACATCAGCGGCGTCGTTCCTGATCCCCAGACCGGCGGGGTGAAAGTCACGCTGGATGCGGAGCGGCGCGTCACTCTGGAAGGTTCGCTCGACGACCCGAAGATCCAGCAGGTGCTGCTCTACGCCGTCAAGAGTTATGACAATCCCGGAATCCGCCGCGACACGCTGGACGCGCTGCGCTCCCATGCCGACAATCCCAACATCCGGGAGGCACTGATTTACGCGATGCGCCACGATCCCAACGCCGGAGTGCGACTCGAGGCCCTGGGAGCGGTTTGCAGCCTCAATCCCTCGACGGACGTGCACAACGCGCTGCTGGAGGCGCTTCAGCAGGATACGAATCCGGGCGTACGCGTGGCCGCCGTTGACGCGCTGATTGCCAGCACGGAAAAAGAGGGCTGCGATGAGCCTACGGCTCAAGCCTTGGCGAAACTGGCCACGACGGATACGAATCCCTACGTCCGCCTGAAGTGCGCAAACGCTGTAATGAAATTTGGAAAGTGAGGTTTTCTTCCCCCGATGGGAACGATGCAAGCTCACAAACTCGCGCTACTGGTACTTCTGATTGCCCTCCCCGCCGCGCCGAGCGATGTTTCTTTCGCAGGCCAGAACGCGCCGGTCCGGCGCGGCAACAGTTGGGAGCAGCGCCTGGAGTTTACAACGCCGGTGAAGGAAGGTGGGCGGCTGATGCTGCGGGTCGATAGCGGCACGGTGAGCATACACCCCGATTCAGGCCGCCAGGTGAGCTGCATCGTCATCCTGCGCGCCCTCACCCCCAGTGAAAGCGAAGCGCGCGCGCTGTTTGACAAATTTCAGTTCAGCACGCGGATGATGGAGAGCGGCGGCGTCTACATTTCCGCCGAATCGCCGCAGCCTGCGAGGCACGGAATTAGATTTCACGTGCAATTTCAAATTGTCGTGCCCGTGCGCTATAACCTGGACTTGGAAACGCAGAGCGGCGACATCACGGTGGATGCTCCGCTGGAAGGTGAAGCGCGGCTGACCACCGCGGGCGGCGATGTGCGTTTGAGCGACCTGAGGGGGATGGGGCGAATTGAGACCGCCGGGGGAAATATCACCGTGGGAAACACTGGCGGCGATCTTTCCGCGCGCACGGCGGGCGGCACGATCCACGTGGGCGACGTGCATGGCGCTGCGAATCTGGAATCTAGCGGCGGTGAAATCATGGCCGGCAACGTGGGCGGCGCGGTGAGGGCGGAGACGGCGGGTGGAGACGTGGCGCTGGCCGGTGCAGGAGGCGCGGTGATTGCTCAGAGCGCGGGCGGGCAAATTCAAATCGGGCCCACGGGCGGTAGTGTGCAGGCGGAGACCGCGGGCGGCAACATCCGCCTTCAGGGGGCGCGGGGCCGGGTGGTGGTCCAGACCGCCGGTGGCAGCATCGACCTGCTGGAGGTGGCGAGCGCCGTGCGCGCCTCCACCGCCGCCGGACGCATTCTGGCAGAATTCAATGGCACGGGGAAAACCATTGGCCCCTCACAGCTTGAATCCAGCGTGGGCGATGTGTACGTCTACCTGCCCGCCAACCTGGCCGTTACCATTGACGCGGCCGTTCAAACCGCCGCCGGCCACCAGATCCACTCCGATTTCCCGCTGGAAATTGAAGGCGACAAGGGCGACCTGGTTCCCACCACCCTTCGCTGCCGCGGACCGCTGAACGGCGGGGGAGAAGTGTTGAGAATTCGCACCGTGGCGGGCGATATCGAGATCCGCAAAATTGACGACGCTTCCCTGCGCGAGCTGAAACAACGCGAGGACGACCACTGGCGCGCCTGGCAGGAGCAGCACATGGAACAGGTGCAGCGCCAGCAGGAGAAAAAAGAGAAGGAGAAGAGGGATGAGGATGCGGATGACCATCAACTGTGAAGGACAGAAACTGGAAACTGGAAACCAGAAACTGGAAGCTAGAAACTGGAAACTGGAAAATCGAGATGCTTCAGTCTTACATCAGGCTTTTCGTTCCAACTTTGTTTCAAGTTTCCAGTTCCTGATTTCCAATTTCCAGTTTCCGGTTTCCACTTTCGCCCTTCTCCTTGCCATCACGGCGCTCCCTGCCCGAACGGCCTTGGGCGCTGAGCGCGTGTGGGAGAAGCGATTCACTCTCCCTCCCGGCGGACACGTTTCCGTGGTGAATGTCCAAGGCAGCGTGCTGGTGGAGGGTTGGGACCGTTCGGAGGTGGAAGCCTCCGTGGCCATCAGCAGCAAGACTCCTACCGACCAAATCGACGATGTTCAGGTGGCGGTGGAAACGCGTCCAAGTGGCGTGACCTTCCACACGCTTTATCCTTCCGGGCTCGACACCCCCATTCGCGTCGATTATCGCCTGCGTGTGCCGCGGCAGGTTCGGCTGGATGAGTTGAGCACTCTTTATGGTGACATCGTGGTGCACAACGTGGAGGGATCCATGAAGGCGCGCAGCCTGCACGGCGATATCGAGGGGATTGACGTGGCGGGATCCATGACGGCGAATGCGCTGACCGGCAATATCCTGATTTCACTCCTTTCAATTGCCGACCGCCCCGCGCCCATCCAGCTCGCTACTATCAACGGGAATGTGGATGTGCTGCTCCCCCCGCGCGCCAACGCCAACCTTGAACTTTCCACGGTGGCGGGAAATATTTTGGGAAATTATGCCTTTCAAGTAAGCGATGTGCCCGGTGACTCCACGCGCCGCGCGCAAGTGGGCGCCGGCGGTCCGCGCATTGTGTTGCACACCGTGCGGGGAAATATCAGCGTGGGCGAGCGCGAGGGAGATTTGTAAATGGGAGATTGGACAGTGACGAATTTCCGCGGGCCGCGTCATAACACCACGTAATCACAAGAGGCCGCCGGAAAGGAAATTTGAATGAGATTTCAAGCGAACGGTCAAATTGCACGCGGAGGGAGTTTATGACCCGCAAATTTTATTGGGGATGGGCGCTGGCCGCCGCATTGGCTTTGGTCGGCGCGGGGATTCTTCGCGCACAAGAAGCGACGGCCCCGCCCGCGCCGCCGGATCCGCCGGATCCTCCCGAGAATGCCCAGATCTTTGTGATGAACGACGGCACAGCACACCTGGGCGTGGATTTAAGCGATGTGACCACTGAAAAGGCGCAGGAGCTGAAGCTTCCCGCCGTTGCCGGCGCTATTATCACCCATGTGCAGCCGGAGAGCGCCGCCGCCAAGGCAGGTCTGCAGAAAGGCGATGCGGTTATGGAGTTCGACGGCGTGCGCGTGCGCAGCAGTGCGGAATTGCGCCGCCTGATTCGTGAGACTCCCGTTGGCCGCACGGTCGAGATGAAAATCGTCCGCGACGGAAAGACGCAGGTGCTGAGCGCGAAGCTCGAGGGCGAGCGCGAATCGATGTCCATTACCGGACCAGCGATAGCCATGCCTTCCATCAGGATTCCGGATATTCAAATCCCACAGGCCTTTTCGATCTACGGATTCAATCGCGTCACGCTGGGAATTTCCGGGGATGATCTTACTTCACAGCTTGCGGAGTATTTCGGCGTCAAGCAGGGCAAGGGCGTGCTGGTGGCCGAAGTCACCAAAGGCGGCGCCGCGGACAAGGCCGGGTTGAAAGCCGGCGACGTGATTGTGCAGGTGGGCGGGAAACCCATCAGTGGTGTGGATGAGCTTCGCTCCGCCTTGAACGACAATTTCGAAGGTGAAACCCGAAAGGTAACCCTCACCATCATCCGCGACCACCAGGAACAGACGCTGACTGCGGAGCTGACCCGCACTTCGCATTTTGAGGAACGCACTTCCAACTTGATCGAGCAGAACCTGGAGGGGGCCATCGCCCGGTTGCAACAAGCCCAGGCCGCGGAAAAAACCGCGCGGGACCAGGAGCTCCGCGCCCTGCAAGAGAGCGCGCGCACCAACCTGCAAGCCGACCTGCAAAAACAACGGGCGGAGATGAAGAGCGAGTGGCAGCAACAACTCCAGCAGCAAATGCAATCGCTTAAGGACCGGCTGAAGCAGATGCAGAACCAGCGCGTTGCGCTGCGGCAGAATGAGTCGATTTAAACCTGATTCGCGGGACAACGTTCTGAGCGGAATAGAGTCCGGCTTACTACCCTGGGCGGCGGTCCGGCAAGAAGGATTCGCCGCCCGTTTTGTTTTCTCCACGCAACCGTTCTCCTTGACCGCCGCCGCATCATTTGTTACAAATGACGGTTCACTGAGGGGTGAAAATCAAACCTTGAAGGGGGTAATATGGCGACAAATCGCGGGGTAGCTTACATGGGAACCGGGAAGGTTGAGGTGCAATCCATCGACTTCCCCAAGCTTGAGTTGGGCTCTCGAAAATGCCAACACGGCGTGATTCTGAAAATTGTTACTACCAACATCTGCGGGAG
>JASHSC010000337.1 GCA_030036915.1 Terriglobia bacterium | reverse complement strand
TCGACGGCGCGCATCAGAATCTTCTCGATGAACGCAGGATCGAACTGGGTTTTGAATCCCGGCGTTTCCTCCGGATCGTTCCAGGCGAGCAGAACTCCCAGGCCCTCGGGACGGAAGTGAAAGCCCGTGGCCATGTCGATGGTCATGGGGGCTTCGCGCGCGATGAGCGGGAACGGTTCCGTGGGAACCAGCATGCGGCGGAGGGGCTGGACGGGCACATCCACTCCTGCGAGTGCGGCTGTTTGGGCCGCCCACGCTCCCGCGGTGTTCACCACCTTGCGCGTTGAGACAGTCCCGCGCGTGGTTTCAACCCCGGTGATGCCTCGGACGTCCTTCAGAATCCCTATGACGTTCGTCCCTTTCCACAAGCGCACGCCTTTTTCCGTAGCGCGCTGCATGAAGCCGCTCATCACGCTGTAAGGGTCTACGAATCCGTCCGTCGAACTGGAACTTCCGCCCAGAATATCATCTGCGCGCAGGTGCGGCATGTGGCGCAGGACTTCGGCAGGAGTGAGCAATTCCACCGTCTTCACGCCGCACGCGCGCTGCAATTGGAAATTCGCGCGCAGATATTCCATGTGCTTTTCACTCGTGGCGACGAAAAGATAGCCTTGCGGCCGATATCCACTGGGGCAACCGGTGGCCTGCTCGAAGCGCGCGAAGAAATCGAGGGAGTAGAGTGACAGCCGAATGTTAATTTCGGTGGAAAATTGCGCTCGCACGCCTCCCATGCTCTTGCCGGTGGAGCCCCGGCCCAGGTGCGCCTCGCGTTCGAGCAACAGGACGTCCGTGCATCCGGCCTCGGCAAGGTGATAGGCGATGCTCGCGCCCACAATTCCGCCGCCAATCAACACGACCTCGGCAGTCTCCGCCACCGCGAGTCCTCCGCGTTTCGCGCTGTATGTTCCCACAGATTACGCAGATTGGCGGAGCATGGCAAGACAGACGGCCGCACTCCATAACCCCGTCGCGTGCCCGGGTATGTCAAGCAAGTCATTCCCGAAACCAGGACCGTACCGAACGCCGCTTCTTGCATCCGCGCGCGCATCGCGTCAGAATAAAGCCAACTGTGCAAATCTGCATAGGACCGGTTAGGGACAACAGACCGCGGAGAAGGAGATTTTATGAAAGCGGGCGGAATGATCGTGGGTTTGATCATTGTGGCGGCGATCGTGTGGTTCGTCGTGAAGGCGCAGTATACGCAAGGACCCACAGGCGGGCAGCCTCCCAAAGAGGTGATTGACGTGGTGGGTGTGAAAAACGATTTGCTGAGCATCGGGCAGGCCGAGCGGATGTACCTGGCGAGTCATGGATCGTATGCTTCCGTGGACGATCTCCAGAAGGACGGCTCGCTGACCTTTAACGGTGAGAACCGGCGCGGCTACAATTACACTTCGGAGTTGGACGATGGCCAGCATTTCAAAATCACCGCCACTCCTTCGGATCCCGCCAAAGCCGGCTGGCCGACTCTTTCCATTGACGATACGATGCAGGTGACGCAGCAATAATTGAGGAATATTCATGCGAATTGAAGCGCGGGCGCCCGCGCGGGTGGATCTGGCGGGCGGCACGGTGGACATCTGGCCGCTTTATCTTTTTCATCCCGGCGCGCAGACAGTGAACATCGCCATCCGCTGTTATGCCTCCTGCGTGATTGAGACACGCGCCGACCGGCGCATTGTGCTCTTTTCGCAGGATCAGGGCGTGCGGGAAAGCTGGGAAGACCTTACGGCGCTCTCGCTCGGCAAATCGCGATTGCCCCTGTTGCGGGAGCTGGTGATGTTCTTTGATCCGCGGCGCGGACTGAACATCAAGACCAGCTCGCAGGTGCCGGCGGGCGCGGGACTGGGAGGATCGTCGGCGCTGAACATCGCGCTCTGCGGAGGCCTGGCGCGCGTCACGGGAAAACGCGTCACGCGGGGCACCATTCTCGAAATCGCCAAAAACGTGGAGGCCATCGTTATCCGCGTGCCCACCGGCTGGCAGGATTATTTCCCCGCGCTCTACGGCGGCGCCAATGCCGTTCACCTGGAGCGCGACGGAGTGAAGCCCGAGCGCTTGCCCCTGCCCTTCGCCGACGTGGAGAAGCGCTTTGTGCTTTGCTATACGGGTCAGCCGCGCAATTCCGCCATCAACAACTGGGAAGTGATGAAGTCGCACATCGATAACGACGAGCGCGTGCTGAAGAACTTCAGCCAAATCACCACCATCGCCAGCCAGATGCGCGAGGCGCTGCTGGCGCGCGACTGGAGTGACGTTGCGGACCTGCTGGCGCTCGAGTGGGAGAATCGCAAACGAAACTTCAAGGGCATCTCCACGCCCCGCATCGATCGCATGATCGAGCAAACGCGCAAACACGGAACCATTGCGGCCAAGGTGTGCGGCGCGGGCGGCGGAGGGTGTGTGGTCTTCATGGTCCGCCCGGGCACCAAGCATGCCGTTGAGAATTCACTCGCACATTTGGGTGGCCAAGTCATCAACTTTGCCATCTCCAGCACAGGCCTGGAGGTTCGCGCTGACCAGGTGGACCTCACGCGCGATGAGAAATGAGCCCAGCAGAATCTTGCTTGCGGCCATCGCCTTTTCTTGCCCAAGAAGCATCTATAAAATTGAGGATTCATAAACTCTGGTCCTCGCTCCGGTGACTACAACGTGTCCCGACCCGTCCTGAATGCAGATTCGAGCCTTCGCGAGGAAGAGTCGAACCGAGGCTGATTCGGTATGCCCGCCTGGGGTCTTACGATTCGCGCCGGCGCTAGAAAATCCGCCGCAAACCTGCTCAAGCGGAGTTTGTGGCTGATTGCTGCTTTCCTTCTCGTTCCTCACGGATTCGCCAAGGAAGGGATGGATCGCAATGCCCGGATTGACATCATTCGCGGCTTGTTGCGGGAGGTGGCGGTAACCAAGGTGCCTCTTCCCCGCGGGAAACGGGGAGTGCACGTGGACGGCGCGGGAAAGTTGGATCAGGCAGATGCCCAAAAAGAGGTGCGCACCAACGGCATGGCCATGAAGGCGGGCGGGCTCGCGGAAATTACCGCGATCCACTTCAAGGAGAAGGCGCTGGTGATTGAGGTCAACGGTGGCGGGAGGTCCGGAAGGAAATGGTACCAGCACATCGAGATTGATATGGGGGGCACGGTCGGACCGGTTGACCAGCCACAGGATGTAAATGAGGAATTCGGGTCGTCGGTGACGGTGGATTTTGGTCGCCCCCTTCCGGACATGACGGTTCCTGAGGTGAAAAAGGTTCTCTCCAACGTGCTCGATTTCGAGCGGCATGCGCCCACGGTGCTGTATTCCCCCAATTTGCCGCCGCAAATCAAGCAGGCCATCAAGGATCACAAAGTGATTGTGGGGATGGACCGCGACGCCGTGCTCTCCGCAAAAGGCACCCCTGACCGGCGCGTCCGCGAGGTTCGCGACGGCTCGGAGCAGGAGGATTGGATTTACGGAACGCCTCCCCATGTGCTGATTGTCACCTTCGACGGCGACCAGGTGGTGGGGGTAAAACAGTACTGAATGTCTGATTGCCTTTGACTAACCTCGCAATGCCGCATAGAATTTTTGGTTTGACTCAAATCTGCTGAACTGAACTGGAGGAAGTTATCATGCCTGTTAAGGTTGGAATCAATGGGTTCGGTCGAATTGGCCGGAATCTTTTTCGCGCTGCATTGAACGACCCGGGAGTGGAAATTGTGGCGGTCAATGACATCACGGATCCCAAGACACTTTCGCATTTATTGAAATATGACTCGGTCTTCGGGATTTGCGACGCCGCGATTGGCTTCGGCGAAGACTGCATTAAAGTCAATGATAAGTCGTTCCGCGTTTTCAAAGTTAAAGACCCGGCGGAAATCGATTGGTCTTCCCTCGGCATCCAGGTGGTGGTTGAATCCACAGGCCTGTTCACCAAGGCTGAGGACGCCCGCAAGCACCTGAAGGGGACGGTGAAAAAAGTCATTATCTCCGCGCCGGCCAAGGGCGAGGACGTCACCATCGTGTTGGGCGTGAATGAAAAAATGTACGACCCCGCCAAGCACCACATTCTTTCGAATGCTTCGTGCACCACGAACTGCCTGGCCCCGCCGGCGAAGGTTGTAAATGACAATTTCAAAATCCTTCGCGGATCGATGACCACGGTGCACGCCTACACCAACGACCAGCGCATTCTCGACCTGCCGCACTCGGACCTGCGGCGCGCGCGGGCGGCGGCGCTGAGCATGATCCCCACCACCACGGGCGCGGCCAAGGCCATTGGACTGGTGATTCCGGAGCTGAAAGGCAAGATGGATGGTTACGCCATGCGCGTGCCCACGCCGGATGTCTCCGTGGTGGACCTCGTGGCACAGGTCGAGAAGCCCACCAGCGCCGCCGAAGTGAACGCGGCCTTGAAGAAGGCTGCCGAAGGCCCCATGAAGGGCATTCTGCAATTCGTGGAGGAGGAACTGGTCTCCAAGGACTTCACCGGCAACGCGCACTCATCCATGGTTGACGCCGGATTCACAAAGGTGATTGATGGGACGCTGGTAAAGGTTGTCGCCTGGTATGACAACGAGTGGGGATATTCCTCGCGCGTCCGCGACTTGATCAATTACGTGGTATCGAAAGGACTGTAGGAGAACAGTAGGCGGATAGCAGAATGCCTGGGACTGATTGCGGCAGGTGAGGAAGATGCCGAGTTTCGGTTTAAGGGAAGGATGCGTATGCGCAAGCGTGCGCATTCCTCCTGGAACTGATGACCCATGCGAATATGAGGAGAGGCGATAGTAACCTTCTCGGTGCCTTCACGCTGGAAGCCTTGAGCTTCGCACGCGACCCCCTGCGGCGCGAGTTGAAGCCGCTGCCGATGATTCTCGCAGAATGCCTTCCTATATCTGAAGGCCGCCGCTTGTAGTTTGAGTGTTGCGATTCTGCAACTCCGCTGCAATTGGTCCGGAACTAGGAGAACATTTCCCTGACCGGATCGCGCCCACGTCCGTTGCCTGAATAGAAACATGAACACCTTTCGAAGTACTCTGCCCATCTCTCATGAAATCCTGATCTGAGGAATAATCCTTATGCCAAAACTTTCCGTGCGCGACATCGATCCGAAAGGAAAACGTGTCTTCATGCGCGTTGATTTCAACGTGCCGCTGAGCGACGCCGGGGAAATTACCGATGACACGCGCATCCAGGCGTCTCTGCCCACGATTCAGAATTTATTGCGGCGCGGCGGGCGCGTGATTCTCGCCTCGCACCTGGGCCGGCCCAAGGGCAAGCCCAATCCCAAGATGAGCTTGAAGCCCGCTGCCACGCGGCTGTCGCAGCTCCTGGGCAAACCCGTGGCGTTCGCTGCGGACTGCAGCGGCGTGGAAGCGGAAGGCGCCGCGCGCTCGCTCGCTGACGGTGGAGTTCTTCTGCTTGAAAACCTGCGCTTCCATGCCGAGGAGGAAAAGAACGTTCCGGAGTTCGCACAGAAACTCGCCTCGCTCGCCGAGATTTATGTTGATGACGCATTCGGCTCCGCGCACCGCGCCCACGCCTCCACGGAGGGCGTTACTCACTTTCTGTCCCCCTGTGCGGCGGGGTTGCTAATGGAGAAGGAGCTCGAATACCTGGGCAAGGCGGTGGGGCGTCCCGAGCGCCCTTATGTTGCGATTGTGGGCGGCGCAAAAGTCTCCGACAAAATCGAGCTGCTCCAAAATCTCATGAAGTTTGCGGACAGTATCCTGGTTGGCGGAGCCATGGCCTATACCTTTCTGAAGGCGCAGGGCGTGGAGGTGGGATTATCAAGGGTCGAAGCGGACAAGCTCGACCTAGCGAACCAGCTTCTGAAGGAGGCCCAAGAACGCAAAGTCGATCTTCGCCTGCCACAGGATCACGTCGTGGCGGAAAAACTTGATGTCAATGCCACCGCTGAGCTTGCGCCAACGCGCAGCATTCCCGCCAATCGCCTGGGCTTGGACATCGGCCCCGCCACTCGTGCCGACTACGCAGCGCGAATCGCCAAGGCTAAGACCATTGTTTGGAACGGCCCGATGGGAGTGTTCGAGATTCCGCAATTCTCAGAGGGAACAGTGGCCATCGCCCACGCCGTGGCGAATTCTTCCGCCGTTTCCGTGGTGGGCGGAGGGGATTCCGTCGCCGCGGTAAAGAAGGCCGGCGTCGAGGCGAAAATTTCGCATATTTCCACCGGCGGAGGCGCCTCGCTTGAATTTCTTTCGGGGCTCACTCTGCCGGGAGTTGCCGCTTTGACTGAAAAGTAGGCAGTAGGAACTTGGCAGTCATGCCTCGCCTTTAACAAAGGACGGATAACATGCGTAGACCCGTAATTGCAGGCAACTGGAAAATGTACAAGACCATCGCCGAGGCGGTGGATTTCATTGAGAAGATCGTGCCGGTGGCTGCGGCGGCTGGGCACTGTGAAGTGGTGGTGGCGCCGCCCTTCACAGCGCTGGCTGAGGCCGCGCGGATGGCGAAGGGCTCGAAGGTGGCAATTTCGGCCCAGGATTTGCACTGGGACAAGGAAGGCGCACACACGGGTGACGTTTCACCCACGATGATCGTTGACGCCGGCTGCACGCACGTCATCATCGGCCACTCCGAGCGGCGCCACGACCACGGTGAAACCGACGAGCAGGTGAACCGCAAGCTGAAGGCGGCGCTGGCTGCGGGCCTCACACCGATCATGTGCGTGGGTGAAACCCTGGCACAGCGCGAATCCGGCGGCACGGGGCAGGTGCTAAAGACTCAATTTGAGGGCGGCCTCGCCGGATTGACCCCCTCCGACTTTTCCCGTATCATTATTGCTTACGAACCCGTCTGGGCGATTGGTACAGGGCGCACGGCAACGCCGGAAATGGCCGCGGAAAGTCACCGTATTCTGCGCGACTTGGCGCGGTCAAGGTTCGGTGAAAAGGAGGCCGGCGCCGTGCGAATTTTGTACGGCGGCAGCGTGAAGCCCGACAACGTTGGTGGGCTGATGGCCCAGAGCGAGATTGATGGTGCGCTGGTGGGCGGTGCAAGCTTGAAAGTTGAATCGTTCGCCTCGTTGATCAATTACCCGCGGGAGTAAAGGGATTGAAATGATAACTCTGGTCGTGATTTTGCACATCCTGGTTTCCATCTTGCTGATCGTCGTTGTGCTCCTTCAGGGCGGCGAAAATGTGGATATTGCGTCGGCCTTCGGCGGACCCAGCCAGACGGCCTTTGGTCCGCGGGGTTCGGTCACACTTTTGGCCAAAGTCACATGGGTGCTTGGGGTGATTTTCATCATGACCTCAATTACTCTCGCCGTCCACGCAACCAACTCAACAGGCGGGTCGGTGCTGGAGAATATTCCAGCGAAAGCCGCCCCGGCTGCTCCTGCGCCGGCGAAGAAGTAGAAAAAAAGTTGTCAGTTATCGGATATTCGCCAGAAGGGCCGGTTGTCATGGCGAGTACCTTGCGAATGACGAGTAAAATTCCATGTGCGATTACTGACAACCGATGATTGGAAACTGAACACTGCCTATCGTGCGGAAGTGGCGGAACTGGCAGACGCACCAGCTTGAGGGGCTGACGCTCGCAAGAGCGTGGGGGTTCGAATCCCCCCTTCCGCACCACCTTTCTAATCTGTGTTTTATTTGCAATCACTTATAGGTCCATGTAAGCTCATGGTGTCTATGAAACGTCGAAAATAGACACCAAGGGGTTACCTGTGTACCAAATTCCTCGCCAATCTACCGTAATCCAGCGTCGGGTCGCTGCACCACATTCCAGAAAAGCCAAGAAGCGTGTGCGGATCATAAAGAAGGTCCGTTTCGGAGCCGGCGTCTGGGGGTTTATTTCCTTAAACCGGATCGGCGGTCGTTACGTTTGGGACAACCAGCCGGGACACTATTTTCTCGAATGGTGGGAAGGCCCA
>JASHSC010000336.1 GCA_030036915.1 Terriglobia bacterium | reverse complement strand
CCACCTCAAACAATGGCTTGGATTCCGACGACTTCATGGATCTTCTGGTCGCGGAAATCCAAAATCAGGATCCGACGCAACCGATGGATCCCACAACCTTCATGTCCCAGCTCGTGGACTTGAACCAGCTCGAACAAGTGACGGAAATCAACCAGGTCGTGCAGGATTATGCTCCCGAAGGAACGAGTTCGGATTCTGCGAATACTATCGACTCATTAATATAGGAGGAAAAACCATGGGATCTTTTTCTACATCACTTTCCGGTCTCGACGCCGAGGAACAAGCACTCTCGGTAATTGCCAATGACCTCTCCAACCTGAACACCACCGCGTTCAAATCCGGCACTCCCATCTTCAGCGACTTGTTCTACGAGATGCTGGGGACGGACGGCGCGGGCGACCCGGTGCAATTGGGTGTCGGCGCCTCAATGAGTTCCGTCGATTCGCCTTTTACGCAAGGGAGCATTACTACCACCGGCGTGCCGACCGACGTGGCCATTCAGGGCAACGGCCTATTCGTTCTGAATGACGGCGGCACGCAGGTCTATTCGCGCGCCGGCGATTTCTCACTGAACTCCGCCGGTTATCTTGTGGACGACAACGGGAGCTATGTGATGGGCTACCCCGCCGTCAACGGCGTGGTCGATACGAGCCAGTCCCTGGCCCCCATTCAGATTTCGAGCGGGGAAACTTTCCCGCCCAATCCCACAAGCAACGTGCAATTGGATATGAACCTGGATGCCACGGGTGCGCCGACGGCGGCGACAGGTACGCTCACGTTGACGGGGAATGCCAACAACGACGAGACGGTAACGGTTGGATCGACAACCTACACTTTCGTCACCGCGCTCTCCACCTCCCCCACCGTCGCCGATCAGGTTCTAATTGGGTCGAGCGCCTCGGACACGCTCAGCAACCTGGCGGATGCAATCAATGGTGCATCGGATGTCGGCACGAATTACAGCACGGGAACGGTCGCCAGCACGCAGGTAACTGCGACGGCCTCCGGCAGCACTCTGTCACTTCAGGCGCTTTCCACGGGCACGGACGGAAATTCCGTTGTCACCGGGACGACCATGGCTGACGGGTCCTTCAGCTCAACCACCCTCACTGGCGGCGCCGCAGGTGGAACATTCAGCACGCCCATCACCGTGTACGATTCCCTCGGCAACAGCCACGTGCTGACCTTTAATTTCAATGAGACTTCAAACGGCAATTGGAATTATCAGATTACCATTCCCGCCGCCGACGTGGGCCAAACGGGAAGCGCGGTGACAGTAGCCAGCGGGACACTGCAGTTCAATTCGTCCGGGCAATTGATTTCACCCTCGGCCAACGTGATGAACATTAATGTCTCGGGGCTCGCCGACGGCGCCAAGACCATGAACCTCAACTGGCAGCTCTACAATTCTTCGGGTTCGCCCGTCGTTACCCAGACTGCTGAGCCCTCCGCCACCTCCGGAACGATTCAAGACGGCTACGGCGCAGGAACGCTGCAGAGTTACTCCATCAACTCGAACGGAGTCATCGAAGGAGTCCTTTCGAACGGTCAGACTCTGGGGTTGGGCCAAATCGCGCTTGCCACCTTCGAAAATTACGATGGCCTGACGAATCTCGGGAACAACGATTACGAGACGAGTTTGGCTTCGGGGGCGGCCAGCATTTCCGCGCCGGGCACTGGCGGCAGTGGAACGCTGGATGGCGGTTCGCTCGAAGCCTCTAACGTTGATATTGCCACCGCGTTCACGCAACTCATCGAAGCCGAACGCGGATATGAGGCCAATGCCAAGGCAATTACCACGGCCGACGATGTGACGCAGGCGTCCATTAACTTGATCCAGAGCTAAGTCCCGCAAGTCATGTCCGGTAAAGTCGCAGGCGGCGTTGAATAAGCGCGCCGCCTGCGAAGGTCTACGCAAGTCACTCCCCATGACCCCGTCCCCGGTGCGGGAACACCGGGGGCGGGCCCCCCTTCTGCTTTTCACCACTCATCCACGCTAATGGGAATTCGCCCGTGCAACCTCATCAATGACGGGGATATAATTCCCGCTCGCTTTCGCCCTTAAACTGGCTAGAGGGCGATCTGCAGATAAAAAAGTGGAAGGGGTCCGGGAATGAGTCCTCAGCTTAATCGTCGCGAGTTCTTGGGAACGCTGGCCGCAACCGGCGCCTTAGCCGTTTCGGGCGCGCCGGCGGTGAAGGAACCGTGGGCGGGCGCATTCATCATCATGCAAACGCCGTTTCTTGAAAGCCTGGAAGTCGACGCCGAATCGCTGGGGCGCGAAACGGAATTTCTGATTCGCTGCGGCGTGCAAGGAATGGTGTGGCCAGCCAGCGCGGGAGAGACTACAGAGCTTTCCCACAACGAGCGCGTGAAATATGCGCAAGTGATTGTCGAGCAAGCGCGCCACCGCACGCCCGTGCTGATCGGCGTGCACGCGCCGAACAAATTTGAAGCGGCCGAATACGCGCGGGAAGCCGAGCGCATGGGCGCCGACGGCATGCTGGCGATGTCCCAAACCGACGGATCGAACGACCTTTCGATTCTCACTGATTATTTCACCGCCATCGCCAATGCCTCGAAATTGCCGCTTTGTATTCAAGTCACGAGCCCCGCTCTGACCGTGGACTATCTGATCGACCTCGCGCACAAGCTTCCCACATTCCGCTACGTCAAAGAGGAGCAAAACCCCGTTCCGGAGCGTGTCTCGCGATACGTCAAAGAGGCAAGCGGATTGCTCGTGCCCATGACCGGCGGGGGCTCCCGGAATTTCCTAAACGAAATGGCCCGCGGATCGCGCGGCACCATGCCCGGCGCGGGATTCGCCGACATTCAAGCCGAAATCTGGGAGTGGTATCAGGCTGGAAAGAAGAAAGAGGCGCGCGACTTGTTCGCCAAGATGCTCATGATGGCCGTTTTGGAATTGCACACCGGTTACGTAGTGCAGAAAAAGATCCTGCGCCGGCGCGGCGTGTTCCAAACCGTCGTCATGCGCAATACCCGCAAGTTCAGCATGGACGCAGGCGACCTGCACGAGCTCGACGAAATTTCCGAGGTGCTCAAGCCTTACTTCCGGGTGTAATGGGAGCGGCAAGTCTTCCCTTCTGCACCTTTCGATTTTCGATTCGCCCACAGAGCTGGGCGGGAGATTCGTTTATGCCGCGATACGTTCTGGCATTGGACCAAGGAACTACAAGTTCGCGGGCCATCTTGTTTGACCATGAAGGACGGCCGCGCTTCTCCGCGAGCCGGGAATTCAAGCAATATTATCCGCAGCCGGGCTGGGTGGAACACGATGCCGTTGAAATCTGGCAGTCGCAGCTCAGTGTGGCGGAGAAAGTTCTGGCCGATGCGCAAACCAGCGCAGAGGATCTTGTGGCATTGGGCATCACCAATCAACGGGAGACGGTAGTGCTTTGGGACCGGGCGACGGGAGAACCGGTTCACCACGCCATCGTGTGGCAATGCCGGCGAACGGCGGCCATATGCGACCGGATTCGCGCCGAGGGGTTCGATCGCGTGCTTCGCGAGAAAACCGGACTCGTAACCGACGCCTACTTTTCCGGAACCAAAATCGCCTGGCTGCTCGAAAACGTTCCGGGCGCGCGCGAAAGGGCGCAGCGTGGCGAACTTGCCTGCGGCACGATTGACACCTGGCTTCTCTGGCAGCTCACGCGCGGGCGCGTGCACGCCACAGACGTTTCCAACGCCTCTCGCACTCTGCTCTTCAATCTGCACACGATGGCCTGGGATCCGGAAATCCTGAATTACTTTGCCATTCCCGTTTCACTCCTTCCGGAGGTAAGACCCTCCAGCGGAATTTTTGGCGAGACGCAATTGCTCGGCGCTCCCCTGCGCGTCGCGGGAGTGGCAGGAGACCAGCAGGCGTCGCTCTTCGGCCAACAATGCTTCCGCAAGGGCATGGTGAAAAATACTTACGGCACAGGATGCTTTCTGCTGATGAACACTGGAACGGAGATCCCGCGCTCGGAATCCGGGTTGCTAGGAACCGTTGCCTGGGGGCTTGAGAGGCGCACCGAATATGCACTGGAGGGCAGCGTGTTCATCGCCGGCGCCGCCATCCAATGGCTGCGCGACGAAATGAAACTGCTGAACGACGCGGCAGAAAGCGAGGCCCTGGCACGCTCCGTGCCGGACACGCACGGAGTTTACCTGGTCCCGGCCTTCGTGGGTTTGGGCGCCCCGCACTGGGACGCTTACGCGCGCGGAACCATTACCGGCATCACGCGCGGAGCAAATCGCGCCCACCTGGTGCGTGCCGCGCTCGAATCCGTCGCCTATCAGACGCGCGAAGTGGTGGACGCCATGGCGCGCGACTCCGGCATGCGCCCGGAAGTCCTGCGCGTGGATGGCGGCGCGGCGCGCAATGACTTCCTCTGCCAGTTTCAGGCTGATATTCTGGGAATCCCCGTGGAACGGCCGGCCATCACGGAATCCACTGCCCTCGGCGCCGCGTACCTCGCAGGTCTGGCCGCGGGTTTCTGGAAAGACAAGCAGCAGCTTGCAACACACCTCCACTCCGGCCATCGCTTCTCGCCTGGCATGGACGTCACTCGTCGCGAAGAGTTGTACGCGGGGTGGGTCCGCGCCGTGGAGCGTGCCAAGGGTTGGGCAAAGTGATCCCACAAATGCATCGTCAAAATGACATTGGGCTGGAACGCCTTGGAAAGTGCGATTCCCAGATCCCTGGGCGTCTCGCGTACCCGCTGAGCCGATGGTAGAATTAACTCGATGCAGACCGGGGCGGGATGGAAAATCCACTCCGCGCAAGATTCGTCACGGCAGGATGCCGCATGGTTGAAGGCATGACTGAACTCTTAGAGGAAATATCCCAGCAACCGGCGCTGCTTTCCGGGCTGCGGAAATACTACGCCAGCCCCGGGGCCATTCCCGCGAAGTCTCTGCGCAAGCTGGTGCGGCATTGGCCGCCCACGGTAGTCTTCACGGGAATGGGTTCATCCCTTTTCGCGGCGTATCCCGCGCAGGCCTATCTGGCCGAACACGGTGTGCGCGCCCTGGTGTGGGAAACTGCGGAACTGGTACACCATCACCTGAAGTTCCTGCGGGGGGACATCCTGCTGGTGGTGGTTTCACGCTCGGGCCAGACCGCCGAGGTGGTGCGCTTGCTGAAAAGTCTGCCGGCCCAGGCCCACGTGCTCGCCGTGACGAATCTGGAGGCCAGCCCGCTTGCCAAATGCGCCAACCTGTTGCTGCCCATGATGGCCGGCCCGCAAGCTACGGTGAGCACCAAGACCTATAGCTGTTCGGTGGCAGTGCTGATGTACCTGGCCCTCGCCATCGCCGGGAAGCCGCCGGGGCCCCTCACCCAGGAGGTCTTGAGCGCGGCCGAGGCGCAAGAGAACATCCTGGAGCGCCGAGATGAACTGATTCCTCCCATCGTCGAGTTTTTCAACCGGCCGCCCTACGTGGCGCTCATGTCGCGCGGGCCCGATCTCGCTAGCGCCTATCAAGGCGCGTTGATGCTTAAGGAAGTGGCACGCCTCGCGGCTGAACCTATCAGCGCCGCTCAGTTCCGCCACGGCCCCATCGAAATCGTCGACCCCAATCATCGTTACGTTCTGTTCGCCCGCCATGGAAAAACCGGCAAGCTTCTCCTGAAACTCGCTGACGACATACGCAAATCAGGCGGCAGGGTGCTGCTCTTTACTGATATGCCGTTTGACAATCTCATGAATGTGCGGCTAGTACGCGTGGAATCCCGTAGGATGGGCTTGGGAACGATTGTGGATAGCGTCTATATGCAATTGCTTGCACACGAGGCGGCTTTGCGGGCGGGACTGGAACCCGGAAGGTTCAAGATCGCGGACCATGTAACACGCAAGGAGTAGTCCTCTCTCCCTACACGACGGCGGTACCAGAAACCGCCTGCTGCCAAATTGGCTGATTTTCCGGGGGTTCGGCAGGAACACTCCCCCCCCCCAGCCCGGCAAAGCGCGAAACGCCGGACTTTTTGCTGTGAGGCCTGCCTTGCCGGGGTCGACTCCCCAGCTACCGATCATGGCTGGAATTTTGGAGGCGAAGCCCTTAATTCCGTGAGCGCAGTTCCTGACAGGTGAGGCAATACCTTGCCCAGGGGATAGCCTTGAGGCGATTCGGGGATATATCGTCGCCACACGCTTCACACACGCCGTAAGTTCCACCGGCGCAACGTGCAAGCGCCCTCTCGATTTCCTTCAACGTACGGCTGCGCAGATTTGCAGTGGCCACGGTGACATCCTGCTCAAGCGTCTTTACCGCAAATTCCACCTCATCGGGCGACTGCACACTGGCAGAGAGAGCTTCAGGTTCACTCCGCGTCGAAGCCAGAATCTCATTGCGCTTCTTCATTAAAAGACTTCGATATGCCTTGTTTCCGCTCTTTACCACTGTACCCTTCCTATTTCGTGACTATTTCGTACCGCTTCAATCCGGTCGGCAGAACTGAACATCATCCTGAATTTCTGCCCGTGCAATCGGATGTTCCAGATCATATCAAGGTTGCACAATTTTTTGAAGTTTTTTAACGACAAGTATTCTCTTATTTTTCAATGCATTACCGCCATCCGTGGGTGTGGTATAATGGCAACTTAAAGTTTGGCCTTAAAATTGATCAGCGAATGTCCTCATTATGACTACACGACAGGAGATGCTCGACCGGGTAAGGAAGGCTCTAGGCCTAAGCAATTCGGGTTCCATACCGCCCCCGTTGTCCCCCCTTGATCTTACTGGAGTCATGCCTCCGCTTGCCCCCGAGGAGTATCAAGCCAAGTTTGAGGCCGAATGGGAAAAGGTGGGGGGAGTTGCCTATCAGGTGGCGGATTCGGGCGAGTTAAATGCGGTAATCGAGAAAATCCTGGGGCGAACCGATTCGCTTGGCGTAACACTCTCCTCCAATCCTTTGCTGTCGGAATTGGGCATTGCCCGTCGGCTTGCCAACCTCGGTAAGGCTGTAGCGACTTGGGGTGGGCAGGTGGCAGGAGCGGCTGAAAACGTGCTGGATAAGTTCAACAAGGCCAGCTTTGCTGCTGGAGTGGGAATGACCGGCGTCGATTTCGTGCTGGTGGAGAGCGGTACCTTGGTTCTGAGCAGCGCCACCGAAAAGGTGCAGGTGACCTCGTTGGCGCCGCCCGTTCATGTTGCCCTCTATCGGCGTAGCCAGTTGGCCGGCTCGCTGGACGAGGTTCTCGCTCGGCTCCCGATTTCCGCCTCTCCCGATTGCCCTTCCGCCGGCCGCTCCGTGGTCTTTGTCACCGGCACCAGCCGCACGGCCGACATTGAGCAGATTCTGGTAAAGGGCGTTCACGGCCCACGCGAAGTGCATGCCATCCTGGTGGAAGATAGTTGCCGGTGAAGCCCTCACACGCAATCGCCTGTTGAGCTTTCCCCTCTCTTCAGGCAAAATAACCCACATTGTTACGGCCCCTACTTCAAGGAGGGAAAATGCGCAGAACCCTGATCCTATTTCTGCTGCTTCCCGTTTTACCCGCCCGGGCAGCTTCCCCAAAGGAAATCCGTTCCGCCGCGACTCGTGCCGTGGCCCTTGTGCAGAAGGGGTCGTCCGGGTTCGCCCAGGTGATGCAGTGCTTTTCGTGCCACGACCACGGGCTGCCCTTGTTGATGGAGCACTTAGCGCGCGAGCACGGCGTGCCGGTGGATGAAGCCGCGGCAAGCCAGGTTGCGGCCAAGGCCTTTGTCGGAACCACGGACCTCAGTTCTCTCGACCACGCGGTTCAGGACCCTATGATTGTTGATCCCGCGCCGTCCGACGGCTGGGCGCTGGTGGCGGCGCATTCGGTGGGGGTGAAACCGACCCTTATTTCCGCCGTGTTTGCCCGGCGAATTGCCGCCTGGCAGCGGCCGGATGGCCACTGGCCCACCGGTGATGATCGCCCGCCGCAGTCCCACAGTCTTTTCACAGCCACCGCCGTGGCTCTGCGCGCGATGCGTTGCTACATGCCCCCGCAGCTTGCCCACGAAGCCGAGGAACGCTCAGCCCGCGCCCGCAAGTGGCTGCTCTCCACCGAACCGCAGAGCACGGAAGACTTCACGTTCCGCCTCTTTGGCCTGCACTTTGCAAATGCGACTTCGTCTGATGTGCGCCACGCGGCGCAGGAGTTGCTGGCATTGCAGCATTCCGACGGCGGTTGGGGCGAACTGCCGCACATGTCGTCCGACGCTTATTCCACCGGCGAGGCTTTAGTGGCTTTAAATGAAGCTGCTAGCGTACCCGTCACCGACGCGGCATGGCAGAAGGGTATGCAATATTTGCTTTCTGCTCAGGAAGCTGATGGCTCATGGCACGTGCATACTCGGCAGGTTTCTCCCGCCAGTGTGAGCCCGCCGTATATTGAATCCGGCTATCCTTACGCGCATGACCAATACATTTCCACTGATGCGGCCTGCTGGGCGGCGATGGCACTGATGCTGGCTCTGCCCAAAGTCGCGAACCCTGCTTATCCGCAACCTCCAGCCGTGGTCTCGCCCACCGGCCTGAAGCCGTGGATGGAAACCGCGCTGTTTGGAACGCCTGAGGGATTGAAGGCGCAACTCGACGCGGGCCTTGACCCCAACGCCAAAACGCCGGAAGGCACAACGCTACTGATGATGGCCGCGCCGAACGTCGAGAAGATGAAAATCCTCATCGACCGCGGAGCGGACGTGCGCGCCAAGGCCAAGTCTGGTTACACGGCCTTGATGGTGGCCACGACTTATTTCGGCTCTGCTCCAGCGGTGCGGCTATTGCTGGACCACGGGGCGGAGGCGAATCCTGGCAAGGGAGCACAGTTCAACGCCTCACCCGTGTTTCTTGCGGCCATGTCCGGTGATCGAGATAACGTGACGATGTTGCTTGCCCGGCACGCCGACGTCAGCCAGAAGATGGATATCATCGGCATGTTTCCCACCACTCCTCTGCTCGGCGCAGTTACTTTCGGTGATCCGGAGGTCCTGAAGGCGCTGCTCAAAGGCGGAGCCAATGTTCATGAAACAGATTCGGACGGCATGACCGCGCTCGATTGGGCGGTCGTCGCCCACCAGACCGAGGCCGTGAAGGCGCTGATCGCCGCTGGCGCGGATGCGAACGCTGTGGACCATTTCGGTTTCACGCCGCTCATGTATGCCGCAACGATTGATTACGGCGATTCCTCAACGGTAACCGAACTGCTCAAAGCCGGAGCCGATCCCAACATCAAGGACAAGAAGGGCCAAACGGCCCTCGCCCACGCGCACGATTATCCCTACATTACCGCAGCGCTTCAGCAGGCGGGCGGGAAGTAATTCCACGTCGCTCGCCGCCCTGGTTCAAGGAAGAGCGGAGCGTCCAGCTCGGACCGCTGCGCCGCACTACTCGATGAGGCGACTCGAAGTAATCTTCGCAATCCTTTTGTGCACACCGGCTATTTCGCTGAGTGCTTCGGACACTCCCGTCCTCTCCCATGGCCTTTGGGTGTGGGAAACGCTTACCGTCTTGCAAGCCCCAGGAAGCGCCCGGACCTTGCGGGACTTCTGCCAGGTGCAGGGAATCGACCAAGTATATGCTTCCGTTGCGGAGCTGAAGGGCGCAGCCGCAGAAAGTCAATTTGTGGACCTCATCAGCGAACTGCATTCGTCGAAGATTCGAATCGAGGCGCTGATGGGAAGCACCGACGCTGACCTGCCCGGCCTGTACCGCGACAAGCTTCTCGACCAGGTTCAGGCCATCCTGCAATTCAATCGGAGCTACCCGAACAATCCGTTCGACGGGATTCACCTCGATATCGAACCGCAACAAAGACGTGAAAATCACGGGACTGCAAATCTGCAATTCCTGCCGGGGCTTGTGGACGCTTATCGCGCGGTGCGCAGCCTGGCTGAACCCGCCGGCTTCACGGTGGACGCAGACATACCTCACAAGGTTCTCGAGGGCGACCCGGGCCAGCGCGAACTCCTGTTGTCAGCACTGCCCCGATTTACCTTGATGCTCTACGAGCTGAGCAGTCCGGACGATGGGAAGAGCGCCGAAGCGAAGGCCGAAAAGCTGCGGGCCGCCAGCGCGCGCTATCTTACAGCAGCCTACCAGGGCTTAGGCGAAGCGAATCTTGCAAAGCTGAGCATCGGGCTGCGCACGCCGGATTACGGCGGTCAGCTTGCCCCC
>JASHSC010000335.1 GCA_030036915.1 Terriglobia bacterium | reverse complement strand
CGCCGTGGAAACCGTAGTGGTGAGAGGAACTGACTGGCGAATGCGCTGCCCCTCATAATCGAAGAAGAAGAAGGTCTTGTTTTTTCCATCGTAAATGTGAGGCAGATAGACAGGGCCGCCCACCGCTCCGCCGAACTGGTTGCGCTGGTACTTCCCTTTAGTTATTCCCGCGGCGTCCTGGAAGAAGTCGGCTGAATCCAGATCGTCGTTGCGAACGAATTCCCACAAATCGCCATGGATTTGATTGGTTCCGGATTTGGTGGTGGCGTTCATGATGGCGCCGGCGCTGCGGCCGAACTGCGCGCTGTAGGAATTGGTTTGGAGATTGAACTCCTGAATGGCGTCGACCGGAGGCAGCGCCACATAGGAAGCGCCAGTATTGCCATAGCCGGTCATGCGGTTGTTGTTATCGAGGCCGTCGAGCATGTAATTGTCCTGCTCGTAGCGGAAGCCGTTGGCGATGAACCCGCCCGTGGTGGTGTTGGCCGCCGCGCCGCCCGAAATGTAATCGGGGATAACTCCGGCACTGAGTTGCGCCAGAAAGGTGAAGTTACGTCCGTTCAAAGGCAGATCGTTGATCTCCTTGGACTCGATCACCTGACCCAGCGAACCGGACTGCGTATCGAGAAGCGACGGCGGAGTGCTGACCACCACGGTCTGGGTCACCATTCCGGGTGAAAGGTTGAAATCCACCAAAACCTGCTGCTGGATATCCACCGTGACGCCGGTGCGTTCCGCCGTGCGAAAGCCGTGGAATTCCGCCTTCACGGTGTAAGTCCCAATCTTAATGGGCGTGAAAAGGAAGCGGCCGTCGCTGGCGGTGACCTTTGAATCGACCAGTCCGGTGCTTTGATTGGTGATCGTGACCTTTGAATCAGGAATCACTGCCCCGCTTTGGTCCCTTACTGTCCCCAGGATGGTTCCTGTATCCGCCTGCGCGAACAGCCTGGCGGCACCTGCGGCACCCCATGCGCACACCACGAGCATCAAAGCCAAAACCCTGCGATAAACCATGTGTCCTCCTTTTTTCGGTTCTGAAACAGGGATGTTGTGTTTGGCACGCTCAGCTTCAGCGCCCATCAACTTTCGACTGAATTCCCAGGACCCGACCACCGAGGTCTGTTCTTCAATTTTCCGACGCAATGGAGGGTGAGGAGTTTGGCACGCTCGGCGCAGGATTAGTTCTGCCACCTTGCAGGTTTAGTATTCGCCCACACCGGATCATTGGGCCTTGGATAAATCCCGCCTAACTCTTGCGCTCGCTCCGCCGCAAAAAAATGAGACCAATGAATCTAATCCTGTGACTTGCCCAAAGCTTATATATGATATATGACATCACATGTCAAGTGATTTCTGGCGACTATAATTTTCCGCGAAGGGTTTCAATCCACTCGATGCTGTGTGATCTGAGCCCTTCCGGAACCATCGCGGCTTACGACCAATTCGAATTGACCCTCGCGAGTGCAGATACCCTTGAGCGTAACAGAGGTAAATGCGGCAGGCAGAACTGGAGAATAAACCGGTTCGAGGCCTTGATCTGTAATGCGGAGCCCCGTATAGCCATATAAGAAGTTTTGCAGAAAACCGCCAGATATCGACAAGTTGTAAAGCGAGTTATTCTTGGCGGTCTCGCTTCGCACATTAAAGGGAGGCTTGAGAAAGCCCTCCATGCTGAATTCCAGCCATTGGTAGGATTGCGCAGCGTCACGGAGTTCGGCGGCCTCAATGCCGAGCATCACCGGAACCATATCGTTGGCGTCGCTGGTCAATTCTCCCAGTGAGCGGACCGCAAAATTGAAGTCGTTGCGCCTTACCTCGCTACTCATGGCCAGGTCAAGCTGCGGATACGCAAGCCAGGAGAGTGAACTGCCCATCCAGGTGTGCTTGTCATGAGCAATCGTCGGGTCAAAATCCAAGTGGCGTTGCTCACCCGGTGAAAATGGGATGTACATCTTCTCGGCGATGACCTTCCACCTCGGATCGGGGGGAAGTCCGAGGAGGTGAGAAGCCGATACAGCAATCCGCAGAGATTTCCGGGCGACTGCGTTCGTAAACGAGTCATTGGATACGTCGTTGTACGCTTCATCCGGCGAGGTGACGTGCAGGATTTCGTAGCGGTCCAGTTGCGAATTGTAGGTTGAGCGGCTGGTCCAGAACTCCGCGACGGTACGGATCACAGGATACCCGACGTCGCGCAACCACGATTTGTCTCCGGTGACCAGAAAATACTGCCATTGTGCAATGGCGACGTCACCGTTGACATGGATTTCCCGTTCTCCATTAGCTCGGGCAGTTGCTGCGGCGTCTTCGATTCCCTCCTGCGGGTCGGACTCCCAGGGGTACATGGCGCCTTGATAGCCGTGCTCCTTCGCGCGGGTTTCGGCCTCGGGGAGCGTGCGGAACCGGAAATTCACGAGTGACTTGGCCCGCTCCGGATGCAGCAGGACGAGGGCGGGAAAGTCCCAGGAATCGCTGTCCCAAAAAACGTGGCCCAAATAATAAGGGCTGAAGCCCATGCACGACATCGCCCATGCCGTGTCCGCCGTGGAGTTTTCCAGCAGGTTGAACAAATCGGAGTGAACCACTGCCTGAACCTTCGCATTGCCCTCGATTACAATGTCAGACTTCCAGAGGTCGTGCCAGGCGGCCTCGTGCCGGCTGAGCAACGCAGCCATACCTTGCCGGCGGGCGTCCACGGCCCAACTCACCACCGAATCCTTAAGCCCGCCCCACCCTTCCCTTGATGCGGCAACATATTTGGTAAAAGTATACCCTTTGCCCTTTTGCAGCTTCGCCGTGAGGACAAGCTCGACCAAACCCGATGACGTGTTAAGTTGGGCAGTAAGCGGCTTGAGTTCAGGCGGAGCCTCAATCGCGGCAGCCTCTGCGATTTCGAGGCCGTCCACGGCGCGACCCGTAATCCACATCAATCCGTGACCCTGATTGCCGCCGAAGGCCTGAATCGCCACCTCGCCGGGATACCACCGCGCGGCCCGATCGAGGGGAAGCGTATTGGGACCAGTGGAGACCAAATCTTTCGCCTGAAGGTCGGCGATCGCCTTCTTGAGTTCTTCCCCTTTGAGCGTCGCCAGCGCCAGACGATAGCGAGGAGCGGAATGAGGCCGCAAGGTAAATCGCAACCGGACGGAACCTGTGAAATCCGGGGTCAAAGTGAGGCTGGTTACGGCCAAGTGAGGCGCCGCCTCACTTACGAAGGTCAGAATCTGAACCCCCGTATTCTTGTTCGCATCAACCCACGTATAGTGAGTTTGCAGACAGCCATCAAATTCATCAAGGGTCTGGCGATAATCCTGAAAAGATGCGGGCATCACAGTACTTTGATTGAGCCATCTATGACCGTCAAAGTAATCGATCTCGTTCCAACTGGGGATGGCTGCCGGGCGTGGAGCGTCCCCCGGCGAATAATCCATCAAACCGACCACATAGGAAGGAGTGGGATCGATTCCCCGCAGTGAAGTGCTCACACTGAAGAAACCATTGGCAAGGTAGGCCGGAAAGTAGAGGTTGAAGTTATTTTGCGTGGCAGTAAGTTCAAAACTTGCGTCGGCAGCACTAGTTCTGCGGCAAGGACTGAGCCATGTTGCTCCGACAAGGGCAATCATAAATGTGACTGTCATTATGTTGATTTGTGAACCTCGACTCATGCTTGGCTCATTGAGCTACTGCGACTCTAGGCGTGTAGCCCGCGCCGGGACATAGCCCCTGCGCTATTTGGAAATCGTCAGAAAATCCGAGAAATGGGAGGCCTCATCGCTAATCCCGAACACGCCGCGAAATCCAGTGCAAACCGACGTAAGCTTATATCCTAAGTAGCTGCCGAAAGGTCCGGGAATGAATAAAAAATAAAAGGCTGCATCGCCATCGAATTCCTTCTTAACGCGGCATAATGTCGCTGTTTCTGATAATGTTTGACACTTGGGTACCGGAGCCTGTATAGTAGTAAGATATATGATGTCATATTTCAATGGCTTTCTTGGCGGACTATCGGCCTTTTGTGTTGTCACTCATCTAATCAGGCTTTAGTCAGGATAGTAGTTTGAGGAATAGGCGAATTGTGGATAGAATCTCTTGCGGAGAACCGATACTTAGTAACCAGGGCTTTCAGCTTTCGCATTCGATGCAAGACCATCCTTTTGTGTAATATTCAAACCGGGTCCGTTCCCGTAAGGATGGATTCACCTCGAGGTGTAAGAATGATTACCCGGCTTCAAGAATCCCGCCGCCCGCTTCATAAGGACGTTGCGGATATCATTTCCGAAAAGATCATTGCTGGGGAGTGGCCCACCAACTCCTTCCTTCCCACGGAAGCGGAGCTCTGCAAGGAGATGGGAGTAAGCCGGACAGTGGTTCGAGAAGCGGTCAAGGTGCTGGAAAGCAGCGGACTGGTGCGCATTGACCGCGGCTTCGGGACCCGGGTGCTGGAAGCGAATCACGATTCGGTCTCGCGGCCGCTGAAGATGCTCCTGCGGCGAACCTCGAGCGACCTGAAGCACCTGATGGAAGTACGAAAGATCATTGAAGTGGCCATGGCGGGTCTGGCCGCTGAACGCCGCTCCAAGGAAAACCTGGCGGCAATGCAGAGTGCGCTCAAGGTGATGCGCGAGAAGCCCGGTGACTCAGAAGGCTACATGGAGGCCGATCTGGAGTTTCACGCGGAAATCGCCCGCGCCACCAAGAATCCAACCGTTCTCATGATCCTCGCCCCCCTGGGAGAGTTGCTGCGCAAGAGCCGCCTCGTGAGTTTTGTGGATCTGCAAGTAACCAAGATTCGCACTCACCAACATGAGGCCATTTTCGAATGTATTCGGCGGGGCGACGCTCCGGGCGCGCGCGCGGCGATGAACGAGCATCTGGGCGATACAGAGAAAGACTTGGGAACCGCGTCGTCCACCTAACTCTCGCCCTCCACATCCGGGAAGTTCACCGTAAATTCAGCCAAACTCATTTCGCCCTTGGGTTGACAGCGACCGTTTGGGTTCGGCTTGGCGGTTGTAGCCTGAAGTGATGACAAAAAAAGCTTGACACGCCTGCCGATTGGCAATAGGTTAGCGCCAGATATCAGATATTTCAGAGAGGGTTGGATCCGGAAAAGGCTTAGACAGCTTATCAAGAGCTATATTGTCCCGGGCTAGCATCGGGTCAAATTCAGGCAAGTGCCTAAGTGCTTTTGAGGTTACAGGAAATCCTAAATTTAGTTATCCCCCGGTGAGCCGCCCATCCGGCCATTAATCGGCCGCCGGGAATGAACGCCTGCGTCGAAAGTTCAAGGGTCAAAACAAACAAAGTGGAAGGATGAGGCTGCCATCAGCCTCGGCGCGGATTTTCCCTGCGGTTTGGATGTCGCCGGCGAGGCATTGGCGCGGACCGGCAACGCCACGCTGGCCGACGCCATTCAGGACATCGCCGGGGCCAGAATCGTGGTCACTGACAACACCACGTGCGTTCGGAAGTCA
>JASHSC010000334.1 GCA_030036915.1 Terriglobia bacterium | reverse complement strand
CTCCTGGACGTCATAGCGCGCGAAGATTTCGTCCATCATGCTCAAGACATACTGGCGATAGGGAGAATCGAGGCAGGTGATGCACCAGCGCAGCGTCTGTGGCTCTCCCGCTTCGTTGACCCACGCCCAATCCGGGTGCGCGAACACACACTGATTGTTGAACTGAAGGCTGTAGTAGGCCGTCAACGACATGCCGTGTTGCCGCGCCAACTCCACTTCCCTTCCGAACAGGTCATAATCCAGATTCGGCTGGCGAACCGCCGAATCGCTGGGGTATAGAGCATATCCCCAGTGACTTTGGGAATAAATCATCAGGCATTCCGCACCTGCATCTCGCGCGGCTTTCACAGCGCCTTCAACGTCAATGCGGAAATTTGCCTCGGGCGGAACGTGGAATTCCCATTCCATCATGCGATAGGTTTTTTCGGGCGAAATGAGGCCGGAATTTTGCCGAGCAAGGCGCAGCCGCGCCAGGTCAGGATAGTCATTATTTGAATTCTGAATTCTAGAGTCCGAGTTCTGAATGAAATGGGCCGGCAAAAGCGCCATCGCGCCTGCCTGGGCTGCAGTCTTCAGAAATTCCCGCCGGTCGAATCTCGACTTCGCTTCCTTCTCATTGAAAGTAGCAGTTATTTTCATTGGGGGTACTGGTCCACGCAAAGTTGTTATCGGCCGAAAAAGCCCTTGTCGCTTAATAAATCAACTTCGACTTCCGGAAGCTGAGTCCAGCTTGCGGCTGCCGACCCGGCGCAGGATTCGGCAATAATATCGCATCACGTCGCATCGCGGAAACCGAAATGGGTCGAAGTTCAGCGCGGGAATTTTGGGCTAGTCCGGCAAAACCATCTCCAGAGGGCCGGCAGGACACCCGTATTTTTCCAGCAAATCCTGCTTCTGCTTCCTGGCCTGGTCCCTTAGCCCCTCATCCCTGACGGTTTTGAGCAGCTCCACGGAGGCCGCGCAGAATTGCTTGTGAACAAAATCGCAGGAGAGATTAAACGTCGGACCATTCGGCCCTTCGGTAATCGCACAAGTGTTGCCAAAAGCGCTGCGGTACAAGTCCAGGAGATCTGATCGGAGGCCGGGGTCGGCGGTGATCAGCCCTCCTTCCATCAGGGCGAAGGCCGCGTCATCCATGCGACCCTCGGCGGCGAAGCCGAGGGCGAGCTGCCGGTACCCCTCAGCCTTCGCGGGATGAAGGGCGAGCGCTTCCGTGGCTGCGGCGTCGGCCTCCTTCGCGTTTCCCAGCCTCCAGCATACAGCCGCAAGCATCCAATCCGCCTCCGGATCGCCTGGGGCAGCGTGCGGCACAGTGGGGTTCCGGCGAGCCCACTCCGCCTCCCCTTTGCGATCGTTTTCAGCCCGCTCGCTCCTGTATATGGCGATTGACCGTTGCAAAAGCTGGAGAGCTCGTTGGTACTCATGAATACCTTGGGAAGAATCACGTTCGTGCAAGATGTCGCCTTTGGCGATATAGAGCCCGCCTGCCAAGCGGTAAACATCCGGAGCGTTGTGCGAGTCGGGAAGCGAATCCAGAATGGCCAGAGCCTTGTTAGCTTCCTCAAGGGCGCGATCAAGGTTCAAACTCGCAGGGCCGCTTGCATAAAGGACGGAGGCGAGCTGCGCATGGACTTTGAAGCTGTTGGGGCTGGTTCGGACACTGGCTTCATACATGGCACGCTCGTCATGCCAATCGGCGTTCCGCACCCAAGTCCGGACGGCGAATGCCGCCAGGATCACGCAGAACACGAACGGCGCATATTGCTCTGCATGAAGCCGTTTGCCGGCCCCTTCAATCGCCATCACCAGGCAGGCAAGCAGCCCCGATCACCGGCAGGTATAAGAAACGCTCCGCCATAATGGTGCCGATGGGAAAGAGCAGGTTCGAGACGGGCAAAAACGTGATGGCAGCGAAGGACGCCAGGAAAAAAGCCGTGCGATTTCGACTGTACAACGCAACGACCAGTATGGCGGCGGCCAGCACAGCGATGCACGCCAGCCAGTCCTGAAGAGTCCCGCGGGCAAGCGGGATCTGCGCGTAGGAATAATCGCTGGAAAGGCGGGCCGGCCAAAGCGTGAGCCAGAGATAGCGGGCGATTACTTTGACTGCGGTGAGCCTTCCGGACCAGAAGCCTGCGCCCACGATGGGGTTGTCGACGAAAGGAGTCACCCAGGGCCGCGAAGCCGCGAGCACGATCGACCGCTGGTACAGCATCGCCGCGATGGGCAGGAGTGCGGCGATGCAGCCCAGGAGTAGAACTCGTCCTTGTCGCCGCTCTTTCCAAAATGTCAGTTCATAAAGTGCAATAACTCCCACGATGGTGACGGCGCTCTCCTTCGAAAATACACCCACGGCGGTGACGCCCATCAATCCCGCAAGCCACGCAAACCTGCGCGACCCGGCGGACTCCGTAGCCTTGGGGTACATCAAGAATCCGCTCAAAACGGCCGTGGCGGAAAGCAGGTCCGACCGGCCGATCATGTTGGTCACCGATTCCGTCAAGACCGGGTGGACAGCCCAGAGCGCCGCCGCGAAAAAGGACGGCCAAAACCTGCGCAGGAGTCTGCACGTCAGCGCATAAACCAGAAAGACGTTGCCAAGGTGCAAAAGGAAGTTGATCCAGTGATATCCAGCCGGGTCAGTCTTATTTCCGAGTACCGCATAGTTGAACAGGAAGGAGAGCGTTGTGAAGGGGCGATAGAGCCCGGTCTCGCCGGTTGGCCACCAAAACGTGTGTTGAAGAATCAGGCGGATATTCTCGCCGGTAAGCTCACGGATGCGTGGATCCTGGAGAAGCAGGAGCTTGTTATCAAGAACGAGGCCGGTGGAGAACGAGTTCGAAAAGGCCAGAAACGTCAGTAGGGCGAGCGAAGCCGGCGCGAGCACGCTTCGCCACCGGTCAATTTGAAATGGGCGGGGCTCAGTGTTGTGGGCCGGGCCGCCTTTCTTCTTGGGCTTTTTAGGCATTTCGGGTTAGCAGAGGCCCCCAGCGTGTCATTCTGAGCCAGTCTGACAGCTCAGTTGGATGAAGTCAGATCGGGCAGGCTTGTCACGGAATCGATGAACAACTCCGCGTCTCGCAGCGGGATTATTCTAGCTTGCGAGCGATCACCCAGGACAATGAGTGCCAGCACCAAAATCGATAACAACGCCCGCGCCGTGAAGAGAATGAGCAAGCCCACGGCAAAGGGAGCCCACCCCGGAACGGCCACGGGAGTAAAGAGCCGCACAGCCAGGATGAACCCCAGCAGGCCCAAAGCCAGCACCATGACTCCCGAAAAGAAGATGATCAGGCGGGCTCCCACCACCTCGCCGAAAACCGCTATCGCCGAAAGCCCATGGGCCACAAGCGCATTGAACCGCATATGCGATTCCCCCTCGTACCGCTTTTCGCGCGGCAGGGGGACGAGAGCATAACGAACCCGCGAGCAGAGGATGGTGGCAGCATAATGATTCCAAATGTCATGTCGAACCAAAAGCTCCGGAAGCAGGGAAGGGTCAATGGCGGTGAAGTTCCCCACGCGAACCGGCACGCCGGTCAGCAGCCAGTGGACCACCCGATAGAGGAAATACATCAGCCGAAAGAACAAACCTTCCAATCGTTTGGTGCGCTCCGCAAAAACCACACGGCATTGCTGCGCGTGCAATTCGTCGAGAAGGCAGGGGATATTGGCCGGCCGATCTTCGCCATCCCCGTCCATGACCACCACCGCCTGCGCATCAATCCCGGTCTTATTGAGGTGCGCCAACCCCACGGCAATGGCTCGCTGGTGCCCAAGATTACAGCGGAGCCTTACAACTTCCACCTTCCCAAGATGTAAGTATTTCTGGCGCATAACCTGCTCGGAAGGCACCTCGGTTGATCCGTCGTCAACAACCGTAACCCGGCCCCGTAAGTTTGCCGCTCCGAGTGTTGCGTCGATCTCGCGGAGAAGTCTGGAGAGCGATCCCCAATCATTGAAGTTGGGTGTAAGGATAGCAACGTCGTCCGCACTCGAGCGATTCGGCGACTGCGCTGGACTCTCCATAGTTGGGGCTCCGCTCTTCTAGAAGCGTCTTACCCGAAATACCGAAAGGTTCTCCAGAACTCCGGCCAACCCCGAGTGGGGCACCGCACACAAAGATATCCGGGTGGCTGCGCGTCTCCTCGTTCTCCACGTTGTACATATTCCCGGTGTGCCCCATGAGAGCACACATCGCGAAATTCCTCTTCGCGAACTCGCGCGACACTCCCACCACAATCAGGATCTGCGGCGGTGGATTGCCATAGCCACGCAACCAGAACGAGTTCATCCCGCTGATCGCCTCAGGCAACCCGTAGCGAGGACCGTATAGATTGATGGCTCCAGCCTCTCCGTAATTGCCGGCCAGGATCCCCACCTGGGCCTGGTTTTGGGTGGGAAGTGAATCACGGATATTGGCGACCGTTGCCACTAGTTCCGGCCAGCCAATCTCTTCCTGGAAATCGGCGTTGCGCTTGATCGCCATCCTCCCCCACGACGAGTCAGGTGGGGCGATGGGGAGCACCATGGACCCGGCCACGAGGACGTCAGCCATGAGCGGCGCCCAGGCGAGAGCTCACAGGGCGTATCTCCATTTGCGCCGCATCGTCCCCAACCACTGTTCGAACTGCACTGATCCTGCGGCGTACAGAACAGGGTAGGCCGGGGACAGGTAGTAACTGCGGCCCTGCGCAAGAACAGAAATCAGGAACGCAGTGACATACATCCAACCCAAAGGGCGAAAGCGCCGCCCAGTTTGCGAAAACAGGTAGAAGTAGAGTCCAGTCATCCAGAGCGGAAAGGTGAAAAGTGACTGGGTCAACTGGTCAATTATAAATCCTTGCGTGCGTCCAAGCCGGATATCGCGCGCGTGAATTGAGCAGGCGAAATCCAGCGTGATGAAGCTATGGCGTACCTGCCAGATAAGGTTGGGCAGGACAATGAGCAACGACAACCCTGCCCCGTACCACAGCCATTTGCTCCGGAGATACCGGCGCGCATCGGTGGCCAAGACTCCCCCCATGAGGCCGGCGACGTAAATGATGATGGTGTATTTGGCCATCATCCCCAGACCGATGGCACCACCAATCGCCATCCACCAACGGGGGTCATCGGATTTGAGCAATCGAAGGACGCAGTAGGAAGTGAGCGTCCAGCAGAGGTAGTCAAACGAGCTGTATTGCAACCGTGCGCCGAACACCAGGGAAATCGGCATGGCGGCCACAATGGCAATGAGCTGAGCGCCTCGCCCTCCACCCAGTTCACGCGCCATGAGTCCGGTGAGAATTAAGGCGATCGCCACCGGGAGCGCGGCGAAGAAGCGAAAGCCTCGCAATGAGGTTCCGAAAAGTTGCAGTGA
>JASHSC010000333.1 GCA_030036915.1 Terriglobia bacterium | reverse complement strand
CAAGCATTTCTTTGAAGACTTCAAGATGGACTTTCAGGAAATCATCGCGGGCTCCGTGGGGAAGGACAACACTTACGGAACCGTCGTGGGCACGCTCAAGGCGGGCCCCCTCACCTATTGCCGCGTTTCCACCGACGACCTGCACGGCAAGCTGCGCGCGTATTGCGGTGAGGGCGAAATCACTTCCGACAAGCTGCAGAGCTTCGGCGGCTACGGCGTGGTGAAAATCCCCGGATTGCAATCGCTGCTTCAATACGTTTGCAAGCAGGGATACGAACATCATGTGGCGGTGAATCGAAGTCACTTTGGCCGCGCAGTTGCTGACGCTCTGGGTAATTACAAGGGATGGGATATCTATCACCACGGTGCGTGAATGCGGCCGATTTGATTTTTGTTTCGGGCGGTGATAAGATGTGTTTTCTGCTCAGCGCCGCAAGGAGACCGTTATATGCAAAGCGCTTATCCGCTTACTCGCTGTCCTTCCTGCAAAAAGGCATTTCGAATGGAAATATCCCGCTTGGCGAGCCCGCAACCCGATTTGGGACTGGCCGTCTGCCCGCATTGCGGGCTTGAATTTCATCGATTTGACCCGCAGTATCTAAAGGGTTTTCCTCCAGGCCGCGCAATGCCGCGTGCTACCGCACAATGAATGGGGCGTAATTTCTCCCCGGCTCCTGCACCCTTATCGCGTCGTGAAGAATCACTCAAAGTGTGAGCTTTCCAGGGAGGTGCGAACGATGAGCCCGCTTGATTCCGGTTCAACGCGTTCACGCGCGGGTGTGGCTGGCCGGCGAGGAATTGATCTGAGCGCGCGAGGCGCCGTACCGTGGCGCGTCATCTTCGTTCAGCTCGTGCTGATTGCCGGAGTCATCACTTTCTTTTCACTTTATCTCCCGCGCCGCACGCGCGCTCTGGCTCAGCGCGAGGTTGCCGGCCGCGAACAGAAGATCACGGAGTTCTTTCGAAGCGCCGTGAAGGACGATTCATCCCTCGAGGTTTCAGTCCCGGTGGACGGCGAAGTTGAGAAACGGCACGCCCAGGTTCTGACCGTAAACCTTTCACCTCAGGACGTGCAATCGCAACTCGGCGCGGCGGGTGTATCCACCACGGACTACCGCGGAGGCGAGCATTTGACCTGGATTGGCACTGCTCACAAGTTGGTTGCTTCGTTCGACGATGGAAAGCTCTATTGTCTCACCCTCGAAGACCGCGCCACGGGCCACGGCGTCATGGTGTATCAAACGCCCGAGGCGTGGCACCCTTACTGAATCCGGGTGACAACTAGTGGTGGGCGCGAGGTTGCGCCAGTCGTTAGTTTGAGCCCCAAAGGGGCGATCTAACAAAGCCCAGGCCAACGGCCTGGGTCGAATGGTTCGTTTCGAGGTTCTCAGCCCTGAAAGGGCGACATAAGCGCTGGAATCATATCGTCACAACCCGATTTTGACGGGGTTCTTCCACCCTTTCAGGGCTTGGGATTCCAGGTGGGCGCATCCGCCGACCCAGGCCGTTGGCCTGGGCTTCGTTCGGTCGCCCCTTTGGGGCTCAGACCAAGTCCTGGCTTAGTCCTTTGCAGTCAATTGATAAATCTTTGCTTCCGTAAACAGGTTGAACAGCACCGGATCCAGAAGCTTGGACTTCACTTCATCGCCGATGATGGTGAGGGCGCGCTCGACGGGCACCGCGCGCTTGTAGGGGCGGTCGCGGGCCGTGAGAGCGTCATAGATGTCGGAGATGGTCATCATCTTCGACTGGAAGGGAATGTCCTCCGACTTCATGTGGTAGGGATATCCCGAGCCGTCGAGCTTTTCGTGGTGGGCGCGCGCGATCTCCGGGATGCGCTTCAGTTCCTTCGTCCAGGGAATCTGGCTCAGAAAGCGGAAGCTGTGGATCACGTGGGATTCGATTTGCAGGCGCTCATCAGGATTCAGACTGCCCTTGCTGATGGAGAGCAGCTGCAATTCTTCCTGCGTCAGTAGCGGTTCCGAAGGACCCGAGGGATCCTGGAAACTCCAGCCGGCGATTGCCTGAAGGTTTTGGGAAGTCTTCTCCGGCAGCACCGTGGGCTCATTGGCCTGAAGAATGTCCTGAAGGAAATCGTCCAGGTGCTGAAGCTCGCGATTCATATCAGTTTCAATCAGGGAAAAGCACTCCCCATAGCCCTGATTGCCGTTCTGCAGAACCTGGGTCAGCTTCCGCCGGTTGGCCTCCAGTTCCAGCGACTTTCGAATGTACTGGAAGCGCTTCCGGATGAGCTCAAGCTGAGGCGGATAGAGCTTTTTGGCCTTTACCAGAACTTCCTCGCGCACGCCGACCTTGCCGAAGTCGTGCAGAATCGAGGCGTAGCGGATTTCGCGAATATCCTCGCGGGTAAAATGGATGTCCTTGTACGGGCCGGCATCGAGCCGGTCAACGGCTTCGGCCAGCGCCACGGTCAGCTTGGCGACTCGCTCCGAGTGTCCGAAGGTGGTGGGGTCTCGAGATTCAATGGCCGTCACTGAGGCGCGCACGAAGCCTTCGAACAATTTCTCAATATCGCGGTAGAGCAGGTTGTTTTCGAGCGCCACCGCCGCCTGGCTGGCGAGTGAGGACGCCAGGTCCTGGCTCTGCTGCGAGAACGGGCAGACTTCCGCGCGCACAATCTTCGGTGAGGTCAACTTCGTGGCCGGATGAAACTTCGAATTGATCAGCTGCAGCACACCGATCACTTCATCCTTCTGATTCTTCATGGGAAGAACCAGCATGGACTTGGTGCGGTAGCCGAACTTGCGGTCGAAGTCCCGATTCAGCCGGAAAGGCAGGTTACGAATGCGGTAAGCGTCCTTAATGTTCAGGATTTGCCCGGTGGCGGCCGCGTAGCCCGCGATGCTATGCGTGTCAATGGGCATGGTGAACTGGCGGAAGGGGACGGAATGGCTGTCATTCTGCGTAAGCTTGAAAACCAAGTGCTTGCCCGCGCCTTCTTCCTCTACCAGATAAAGCGAACCCGCATCGGCGGAGGTGATTTCGCGGCTCTTACTCAGGATCGATTCCAGCAGGGAATCGGTGTTGCGCTCGGTGGAAAGCGCCACGCCGATTTTGTTGAGTGTTTCAAGGTCGGAGATAGCCCGTTTCAGTTCATTGCGAGTTCGGTGATGCGCGTCCTGCGCTCGGAGGTTCTCAAAAGCCTGCTCGACGGTCTTTTGCAGAACCAGGCCTGGCACCTCGCAGGGAAGAACAGCAAAAACCTGCGATTGCAGTTTGGAGGGAGGGCGCGCTTTATCGTCCAGTAAGTAGATGATCCGCCAGGCGTCGGATTTCGGTGCCGCGGCGTGCAATCGATCCAGATCGCCTTCGCTCGCGTCCGCCACCAGTACCGCGGGCAACTTCCATTCGGGAAGCTCTCTGCCATTGCGCGGGATGGAAACCAACCGATATTGCTTGCTCAGGCGTCTCAGGCCCGCCTCAACGGTGCAAGGGTCGAAATAGTAGAGGTTTAAGGGCATTGACTTGCAGCGTTCCGCCGGCCGGAGGAACTCCTGCATTGCTCGGTCCGCTCAGGAGCAGGCTATCTCCCAGGCACGTGATTAAATGCGGATGGCTTTCCCGACGCGCACCCATATTCTAACACCTTAACAATGTAGCTGCGAGTTTATCTAACCCAAAGGGCTTATAACTCGAGCGGCAAATCAATTTGGTCAGTTTTCCAGGCATTGTTGCGACCGACTGTTTGTCCGAAGTTTGTTCTCCGGTGTGTTCACCGAGTACTAGTCTCTTGCCGTACCTCCGTGCCATGGCGAAGGCACCTCTGTGCCATAGCGAAGGCCTCCGCGCAGCAATTATGATGCGTTTGATGTTGGGCAGTAACCCTTGCAGCGTTTTTTGAATCTAAATATCCGGGTGAGGAACGGAAAAGAAGGAGATAGCTGCCGTGCTGGGCGCAATTGTAGTGACTATCTTTACTGGTTTCTTGAAGTTAGCTTTGCTGGCGGGAGCGGTTTTCTACGCCGGTCTGGTTTTAATGAGCTATCGGACCGATGGCGTGAAGGCTCGTCCGCAGGTCGACTGGAACGATCCGCCGCACGCCCTTGAGCGTTTGTCCGTTTGGGCCGGCGTCGAAGCCCTTGCCATTGGCCTGAAAGCGGGTAAGAAAATTTTCGAAATGCTATCTGAGGCTTCAGCGGAAGTGGGCGAATGGTTCCTGAACCACCGCCATCATGAATCGCACTGAGCAGGATTCGTAAGAAGGATTCAGGATTCAGTAACCAAGGCGTTCCTGCATGCCGCAAGGACAACAACTTCCCGCGAACGGTCTGACCTTAATCATTGATCCTAGGTCCTGAATCCTACGCCTTCGGATGCGTCTTGTCGTAAACATCCATCAAATGCCTGATGGAAACCTGCGTGTATTTCTGCGTCGTGGCCAGGCTGCGGTGGCCGAGCATTTCCTGAATGGCGCGCAGGTCGGCGCCTTCGGTGAGCAGGTGGGAAGCGAAGGCGTGGCGCATCGAGTGCGGACTCACCTTAACCTGCGGCCCAAACGCCTTTACGTATTTCTTCAGCAGGCGATCAACGGAGCGTGTGGTCAGGCGCTCACCGTGTGCGTTCAGAAAGAGCGCCGCCTCGCCGCGCCGTTTTGCCTCCATCAAAATTCTCTCGCGCACCGGCAGGTAATCGTTCAGCGCCTGTGCCGCCTTTGAGCCGAAAGGCACAATGCGCTCCTTGCGTCCCTTGCCGCGCACCAGCAGCATGCTGTCACCAAAGCTGACGTTGCGCAGGTCGAGCCCGGTCAGCTCGCTCACGCGCAGGCCGGAGGCGTAAAGCAACTCCAGGATGGCGCGGTCGCGGCGCATCATCGGCGCGCCATCCCCCACTGCTTTGGCCACGCCGTCAAGAAATGTATTGATCTCCTCCTCCGTCATAATGCGCGGCAGCTTCTTTTCGAGCTTGGGAGTGGAAACCGTCGTCGCCGGATTCGACGCCAGCAGACCGTCCCGTGCCAGAAATTTGTAGAACGCCCGCACCGCCGCCAGCTTCCGCCCGATGGAGGATTTCTTCTTCTCGCGCTTGAACAGATGCGCCAGAAAGCCGCGAATGCGCAGCGCGTTGACCGTTTGCAGGTCAACGACCGCGTCAGGATTCCCGTCCTTTAAGAATTCGCTGAATTGCCGAAGATCGCTTTCATAGTTCCGAATCGTGTGCGGCGACGCATTGCGCTCGTAACGGAGGTACGTGATGTAGCGGTCGATCAGTGCGTCCATGCAAGTGCTTTCGAAATTCGAAACCGGAAACTCGTAGCGGTTTCCGCTACGGGGCCACTGCCTGCTGCCTCATGACTTGCGGCCCGCGGTTCTCCGTTCCCGCAAACCATCCGTCAAAGTCGGCAAGCGCGCGTGCGCACTGCTTTTCGCGCCGCGCGCGGCGGTCGCGGGCGATGGCTCGCGGCAAGTCTTCCATGGGCGGCAGCAGGTCGAAGGAAATGTTTGCTGGCTGGTAATGCGCGGGATCAGCGTGGGTGATGTAGTGAATTAGCGATCCCAGAGCGGTTGATCGTGGCGGAGCGGAAAACGTTCCCTCACGCGCCCGCGCCGCCATCGCCAGCCCCGCCAGCAGTCCTGTCGCGATGCACTCGACGTAACATTCCACGCCGGAAAGCTGGCCCGCCACAAAAGTCTGCGGCGCGCTGCGAAAGCTCAGGTCAGGGTTCAGCAAGCGCGGCGAATTGATGTACGTGTTGCGGTGGATTTGCCCGAAGCGCAGGAACCCCGCGTTCTCGAGGCCGGGAATCAACCGCAGAATTCGCTTCTGCTCGGGAAACTTCAGGTGATTTTGGAAGCCCACCAGGTTGTAGCTCGAAAATCGCAAATTTTCCGGCCGCAATTGCACCACTGCGAAGGGCTGGCGGCCCGTGCGCGGATCGACCAAGCCCACGGGCTTCATGGGACCGAAGCGCAGCGTGTCATACCCGCGCCGGCCCAGTTCCTCAATCGGCAGGCAGGCCTCAAAGAAATTCACATTTTCGAATTCGTGCGTGGGCACGGCTTCCGCGCCCGCCAGGGCTTCGTAGAAAATTCGATATTCATCTTCCGTGAACGGGCAGTTCAGGTAATCCTCGCCGCCCTTGCCGTAGCGCGAGGCGCGGAAGATGCGCTGCATGTTGAGCGTTTCCGCGTCCACCACCGGACTGATGGCGTCATAGAAAGCAAGATTCTCCGAGCCAGTCAGTGTCTCCAGGCGCGCGGCGAGCGCGTCGGAAGTCAGCGGCCCCGTGGCAATCAGCGCCAGAGCATCCGCAGGGATTTCAAGCAGCTCTTCCCGCCGCAGCGTGATGAATTCGTGACCTGAGATGGCGGAAGTCACGCCTTCCGCGAAGCGCTCGCGGTCGACCGCCAGCGCCGCGCCTCCCGGCACCGCGCATTCAGCCGCCACGCGCATCAGCAATGAGCCCGCGCGCCGCAACTCCTCCTTCAGCAGCCACGATGCCGCGCCCGGGGCATTTGACTTCAGCGAGTTGCTGCAAACCAGCTCCGCCAGGCGGTCGGTCTTGTGCGCGGGAGTCGGCCGCGCCGGGCGCATCTCATAAAGCGTCACGGCCACGCTGCGCTCGGCAAGTTGCCATGCCGCTTCGCTCCCCGCCAGGCCACCACCCGCGACGATTACGGATTTTATCTCGCTGCTCATTCCAGAATTTCAGCCATGCAGGATTATAACAGTGGCACGGGCATCCTGCCCGTGACGCAGAGACTTCGTAGGGGCAACCCTTACGGTTGCCCAAGGGCGGCCGCGAGGGCCACCCCTACGTACCAAACTCTTTATACCTCTGGAAGGCCGCGCCATGATCGCGACCGACATTACGCTTCAAAAACTGTCACGCTGGTGCTGGTGAAGAACAAAGGATCAAGACAAACTTTCTTCCACCGGCACCGAAGCCGCGGTGATTGTATGTCCCCGGATTCGGTGTTAGGATACGCGCAATTTCTCTGGAGATCTTTCCGTGGAAGTTTTCGCCGTAATCGTCGGCCTCGGGCTTGCGGGGTATATCCTCGTCAGCCCGATCCTCGCTCTGGTCAAATCAGCCGCCGCGAAGCGGTTGGCGCGACAAAACCAGAACCAGCAGCAGAAGCTCATCCAGCGGGTCGACGATTTGGAAAAGCAGCTTCAGGAATTCCGCAGCCAGCTTGAAAATGTTGACTTGAAACAAGCGAGCGAATTTTCCCCGACTTCGGCGCGGCGTCAGCCTGCCGCCACCGTAGCGCCGCAACCGCCGGCGGGAATCGAAGCGCACGCGCCCGAATCACTTCGCCCCGCTGCCGGGCCATCGCAAGCTCCCACTCCGCCCGTTGCGCCACTGGCTGCGACTCCTCCCGCTAAAATCTTTGAAGACGAAAGCGCCGCTCCCCCGAGCGACGCGGCATCCATGCCTCCGCCGCATTTCGAAGCGCCGGCTGCGCCGAAGCCCGCATCCCGTGAGGCCGTCAAGCGCGTTTTAAACATTGAAGAAGTTCTCGGCACCAACTGGCTCAACAAGCTGGGAGTCATCGGCATCGTCATCGGCATGGCGCTGATCATGGCGCACGAAATGGGCCAGTTGGGGCCTGCCGGAAGGGTGCTGGCCGGATTCGCCGTGGGCGCGGCGTTCCTCGGCGCGGGAGTTTTCTACGAGCGGCGCGAGCGCTGGCGAATCCTGGCGCGCGCGGGCATGGGCGGCGGCTGGGCGCTGCTTTATTTCACCACTTACGCGATGAACCACATCGCCGCAGCGCGCGTGCTGAATTCAGAGCCTCTCGATTTCGTTCTGCTCATGATCGTCGCCGCGGCCATGCTGGCGCACACGCTGCGGTATGACTCGCGCGTCATCACCGGGCTCGCCTTCCTGCTGGCATTTTCAACCATCAACATCAGCCGCGCTGGGCCCGCGAGCCTTTTTGCGGGCGCCATCCTGGCCACCGCCTTGGTGGTGATCGTGGTCAAGCGCCGATGGTTTGACGTAGAAGTCCTGGCCATCGCCGCCATCTACCTGAATCACTATTACTGGCTGACCCCCATCATCGAGCCGATGGGCGAGCATCACCACGCCTTCCCGGAATTCATGCCCAGCGCCGTGCTGCTGATCTTTATGCACAGGCCCGCGATGTGGCCGGTCTTTGGCTGGCGATCCACCCGAGAGTGGCGGAAGCGCTTAATATCCAGGCGAGCGCCAGCCTGACGTTGGGTGATTTTCCCGCCGCGGCTCAGGCCTATCGCGGCGCCCTGGACGCATCCCCCAAAAACATATCAATGCAATTAGTTTGGAACTATGCTGATGCGCTGAGCGCCGCAAATCGAGGGCAGGCGGCCGTGGAGGATTTCCGCAGCTTCATGGCCTCCCAACGACCCGAAACGACCGAGGCAACCGAGAAACAGATTCGATTGAATACGCGGGGCTGGCGCTAATGGCCGGGGACGCGGCTCCGGCAAAGGAATTGGCGGTTGACGCGAACGGAGCAGGGAACAGCGTGATCCCTCCCGAGATCATGAACCGGCTGGGGTGGTGGTATTACCGTGCGGAAAAATATTCCGAAGCGGAAACACTGCTGCGCCAACTGGCGATGGCCAGGCCCGGTGACGACAGTTTGCGCAATGACCTGGCATGGGTTGAGCTCGAGAACAACGAACTCGCTCCTGCCACCATGGCATTCCGCGAATCGGAATCGGCGGCGATGCGTTGTGAACAGTGGAACTGGGCGAACATGGGACTTGCCATTTGCTTGTGGCGCGCCCGCAAGACTGAGGATGCGTTGAAGGAATTTGACTCCATCGCGAGCCGTGAGCCTCGCTGGACAAACTCCAATTTGGTTCGCGCGTTCTATTCCCGCGGAGTCGCGCAATCCGTGGAAGAGATGAAAGCCGAGAAGGCGAAGCGCGTGCAAGCACGCGTAAGGTAGCAGACCGTCCGCCGGCTGGCGGATCCACGGCTTGCCCGTAGCCGCCTAAATGGTCTTTCCGCGGGTGGCGCAGACATTGAATTCATGTCTGCGACCCATTCCGTCACCTCGCGCCAACGCAGGGTCGCACACATACAAGGCAATGCGCGCACCAACAGGGGAGGCCCGATCTGTGCTATGAAGCCGGGAGCGAAACGAGGAAGCTGACGACGGCCTGCATATCGGCGGGCGAAAACTTGGAGGGCGGCATGATGCTCCCGGGCGAGAGGGCGGCGGGATTGGCGAAATGCTTGGCAATCCAATCCTTGCTGCGGCGCGCGCCGACCCCGTTCAGCGGCGGACCCAGCTTGGCTCCCACGCCGTTCACCATGTGGCAATTTCCGCACGACTGGTCTTCGTAAATCTGCGCGCCGCGCAGAATATCTTCGGGCGCGGAAGCCACCACGCTTGCGTTCTCCGGCGTGAGTTTGAGCAGGAAAGACGCCAGGGCGTTCAATTTGGCATCGCTCAGCAGGATGGGCGGCATGTTGCTTCCGGGAACAAGCTGATTGGGATTCTTGAAGTGCTTGATCATCCACCCGGCGTCCTTGCGGCGGCGCACGCTGGTCAGGTTGGGGCCGATTTTCTGGGGACCGTTGGTAAGATTATGGCAAGTCAGGCATTTTTCCTGGCGGAAGTACCCTAGGCCCGCCAGTTCCTGGGGAGAAAACTGCAACCAATCTGCTGCCTGGGGAGAGTTAGTGGCACTTGGTGTCGGGCCTGCGACCGGTTGCTCCTGCGCGGGCGGCGTGGAGCGAATAGCCGCGACGGTCAGCGCTCCCCACCCAATCCCGGCAAGCATCACCACTCCGAGCGCCGTAGTGCGTCGGGTGAGCCGCGCGACATTCTTGCGGTCAACAAAAGGAGTTATGAACAGCGCGAGCACAGCGACACTCGGCAGCAGCACCGTCCCCACCGGTTCCAAAGAGCCCTTGAAGAACTTCAGGGTTTGAAACAGGAACAGGAAATACCAGTCAGGGCGCGGGACGAAGCTCAGGTCCGTGGGGTCGGCCAATCTTCCCAGCGGAACTTCCACAAAGATGGCCATGAGATAAAGCACCACAAATGCTGCGAACATGGCGATCGCGTCCTTCAGCATCTGCTCGGGAAAAAATTTCTTGGTCGGGCCCGCGTCGCCCGGAGTGGGGGCCACGCCGTGCTTGCGCACCAGGTAAATGTGGAAGACCACCAGAAAAGTCATGAGCGGCGGAAGAATAAGGACGTGCAATCCGTAGAAGCGCGCGAAGGTCACCACGCCCACGCTGCCGTCGGTTCCGAGAAATCGCGCCAGGTAGGAGCCCACGATCGGCACGTCGCTGCCGATTTGCGTGGTGACAACGGTGCCCCAGTAAGCGCGGTTGTCCCAGGGCAGGAGATAGCCGGTCAGCCCAAATCCCAGAGTGAGCAGGAACAGCACCACGCCCACCATCCAGGTGGCCTCGCGAGGCTTTTTGTACGCGCCGAAAAGGAACACCTGGGACATGTGCAGCACCACCACGATGATCAGCATGCTGGCGCCCCAGTGGTGCAGACCGTGGATCAGCCGGCCGCCTGAGACTTCCGTGACG
>JASHSC010000332.1 GCA_030036915.1 Terriglobia bacterium | reverse complement strand
TCCTTCAGCCGCGTCAGGTCACGGTCGATCGCGCCCATCAGGCGGAGGTTGACGAGCAATTGGTCAATCGCCGTGTTGCCGGCGCGCTCGCCCAAGCCCAGCGCCACGCCGTGGGCTTGATCGGCTCCCGCCGCGAGCGCCGCCAGGGCATTGGCGACGGCCAGGCCGCGGTCAGAGTGCCCGTGCCAATCGAGCCGTACTTTTTCGCCCGAGGGCTTGATCACTTCATCGCGCACGAATCGAATGATCGCCTGGGCGCCCTGCGGCGTGGCGTGCCCCACCGTGTCGCACACCACGATGGCACGCGCGCCGCACTCAATGGCCGTGGTGTAGAGCCCCTTCACGGTTTCGGGCCGGGCGCGTGTGGAATCCTCCATTACATACATGGGCGGCACACCGAGGCTGAGCGAATATTTCACCGCGCGCTCGGTGGTGCACAGCAGAAAATCCAAGGACCAATCTTCCGCATACTGACGAATGGAGCTTGAGCCCAGGAACATGGCGGATTCAATCTCCACGCCCGTGGCCTGCGAGATGTCAGCAATGGGCTGAAGGTCCGCTTCCAGGGTGCGCGCGGCGCAGTTGGGGCGGATGCGCAATTTGGCGCTCGCGATCTCCTGCACCAGCCGCAGGACGTCCGCCTTGGCGCGCGGCGTGGCGGCGGGCAGCCCCAAATCCGCCGAGTCGATGCCCAGCGCTTCCATCAAGTGGAGAATACGCAGCTTCTTTTCGATGGGCGGGTCGAGGACGGAGGGCGATTGCAAACCGTCGCGCAGCGATTCATCGTCCAGGCGGGGTGGGGACGCGAAGATCCATTCCGGACCCTCCGCCCGGTTCCAGTCGTAAATGAGGTCGCTTGCTGAACTCATGGGAGTGATCCCGCGGCTGGCGAATCGCAGGAGGTTCAGAACGAGGGTTTGCTTATCGAATCACCGGATCACCCGATTTTGCAGGCGCGCCGCCAATGGCGCAACTACGACTTGGGCTTCTTGCCGAAGAAGTCGCCCCAAAGAGTCACGGGGCGGACTTGAAATTTCTGCCCAGCGGTGGAATTGTCCGCCGAAACCGGGCGATAGATGGTGTGGCAACGCTCGCAGCGATAGACCTCGGCATTCTTGCCGAACTCCTTCAGCGCCGCTTCCTCTTCCTCGCTGAACGCCAACCGCAGCGGGTGATAGTAGTACCAGCGCTTCAGGTGCCCGACGCAGAGCTCGCCCTTGGCATCTTTCTCATCGCAGGCGCGCTGCCCCGGTTTCTTCTCTTTGACCTTTAAGGTTGCGGTGCTCACTCAGCCTCTCGCGAATTCGGATTTTGTTGTTGAACCTTGAGTATGAAATCTTAAATGCCGCCGTTCAGCCGCTTGGAACCCGCTGTCAGTCACGCCGCATCGAAAATCAGCAGCATTGTACTCGAAACGGTTTGCAAATTGTAGGGGCAGCCCTTGTGGTTGCCTTAGGGCGGCCACCAGGGCCGCCCCTGCGCGCCAATTTGCCATGCCGCAGCCTACACATCATATTCCACATTCACGAGGCACAAGCCCTGCGCCGGCGCTGTGGGGCCGGCCTGAGTTCGGTCGCGCGCGGCGAGGAGCCGCGGAATATCCTCGGGCGCACGCTTGCCGCCCCCAACCTCCAACAATGTTCCCACGATGTTCCGCACCATGTAGCGAAGGAATCCGCTTCCGGTGACTTCATAAATCAAGATGGAGGACCTCGGGCGCCACAAAATCTGCGACCGGAAAATGCGGCGCACACAGGATTTGCCATCGTCATCTTCGCTCTCGTCCGTAGCCGCGAATGAAGTGAAATCGTGCTCGCCCTCCAGAAGCTGCGCCGCGACGGACATTCGCGCCCGGTCGAGAGGATAAGGTTGATGGCAAACGTATCGGCACAAGAGCGGCGAGCAGATCGGTGCGACGGCGATTCGGTACCGATAGGTCTTGCGCAGAACGTGGTAGCGAGCGTGAAAATCCGCCGGCACCTCCTCCGCTTGTTCGATTCGCACTGTCGGCGGCAGCAGATCGTTCAGCGCTTTGAGGAGGTTCGCGCAGGGAATGGCGGATGCTGTGTGAAAGTTTGCGACCTGATGCTCGGCGTGAACGCCCGCGTCGGTGCGCCCCGAGCCGCAGACAGGGGTAGGCGCGCCCGCGAGCTTCCCGAGTGCATCCTCCAGGCACGCCTGAACTGTTGGAGCGTCGGGCTGCCGCTGCCATCCGTGGAAGTCCGTTCCGTCATAGGCGAGGATGATACGAATATTTCGCACGGCAGCTCCATTCTACCAAGCTCGCAGTACAACAAAAATCCCGCCTGCCCTGGCCGTCCCAAAGCAGGCCGTCGCAAAGTTGTCGCAATCGCTCACGGATGGTAAACTTTCACCCGCCGCTGTTGACCAAAGGGTCATCAAACCCGTGTCATTTCCAGTCTTCGGGATCCGGAACTGCCCGACAACCGCGGCAATGCCGGAAGCGTGAGCGCTTCGTGGGCTCCCGTTTCCAACCCGCTTGGTTTTGATCGAAAACTGCCTGCCACCTCTCGCAGGTATCTTCAATCCGGGTCGAAGCCACCGACGGATGACAGCCGGTGAAACTTTGCATCCAATCATTGCGTAATACCCGCAAGAAGAGATGATTACAGAAGCTTACCGCCTAAAGGGAGAAGGACATTCCATGATGCCTTACCGTCTGCGTTTCGCCGCTTTGATGTTTGTTGCCAGCATTTTCCTCGCCGGGCCCTGCCTGCACGCGCAGCAAGCCCCCGCCCCACCCGCCGCGGTGACTTCCGGCGGCTTCAAAACGGATTACGCCAACCGCCAATGGTTCCCGGACCTATGGTCGCCTTACGAAATGCCCTACGTCCCCGAAACCAAGATGACGAACTCGGAACTCCTTCAAAGCCTGATGAGCGATGGGAAAATTCATCTCACGCTTATGGATATCGTGGAGCTGGCGCTCGAGAACAATCTCGATATCGCCGTAGCGCGCTACAACATTGCCTACGCTCACACGGACCTGCTCCGCACGCAAGGGGGCGGCGCGCCGCGCGGCATCAATGGCGGATTTACGTCCTCCGCGCTCT
>JASHSC010000331.1 GCA_030036915.1 Terriglobia bacterium | reverse complement strand
GTCGGCCGCGGCCGGCACGCGCACGTCCACGCGCGCAGCAGCAATCTCTGGGATGACGTTCACGCGCGTGCCCCCTTGAATGACATCCACGTTCACCGTCAACCCGCGCTTGGGGCGGGCCAGCTTTTCGATTCGCAGAATCTGACGGGCCAATTCCGAAATCGCATTCACGCCTGACTCAGGATCGATTCCAGCGTGCGCTGAACGTCCGCGAACCGTGACGTGAAACTCTCCCACGCCTTTGCGCGCCGTCTTGAGCGCTCCGCCGGCCGCAGAGGGCTCAAGCACCAATACCGCACGCGCGCCTCGTGCCTCCGCCAGCAGCTCTTTACGAAATGCCAAACTCGAGACCTCTTCATCCGGATTCAGGAAAAACCGCACTGGGCCGGGAGGGGTAATTCTCAAGGCCGCGAGCGTCCGGGCGGCCCAGATTCCGCACACGATGCCGGATTTCATATCGAAAATTCCAGGCCCGTAAGCGCGCCCCTGCTGGACCTTAAACGGCATCGTTTTGAGTGTGCCGATTTCCCACACTGTGTCCAGGTGGCCCAGCACCAGAATGGGCTTTGCGCCGCGCGCGCTTCCCCAGAATTCCGTCAGAAGCGCCGAACCCGCTGTGCGGTTCGGCAGCATACGCACTTTCGCATCGAGGTTGCGAAATTCACGGGCGAAGAAATTCGTCAAGCGGTCAATCGCCACCGGATTGTGGCTCGGCGATTCCATTTCCACGGCTTGCTGCATGCAATGCACCAATCCGCCCAATTCTGCCTTGCAGTATTCTGCGAGCGCTTTGACATCCAGCATGATTCCTCCGACTTACATCGCTGCAAGCTGCTACGAAGTGTTCTCCGTCAACTTTAGCATTATGGATTTGTCCGAAGGAATGGAAATGACTTGATCTGCGCGCGGGGCGGGCCGCAGCATTTCAGGAAATCTCACCACAGAGGTCACGGAGGCTCACAAAGAATGCTTTCTCGATGGCTCTTTGTGATCTCGGCGGTGAGCGCCTTTCTCTCACTGCCCCAAGATCCCAGGCCCACCAACAGGCGGTCCTGCGTAACGGCGCGGGTGAGGACACCCGCGTTGCAAGATCCGTCTCGAAAGCAAGAAGAACATTTCGCGCTGGCAACACGAGGGTTTCCAGACTATTCTGAATAGTTAGCATTCGCCCTGGAGTGCCGGAAGGGGCCGTGTTTTGAGTAAAGTCTCGCTAGCTCTGATCATCCACTCGCACCAGCCGGTAGGGAACTTCGATCATGTGATCGAAGAGGCTTACCAGAAATCCTACGCGCCGTTCGTGTGCGCGCTCAACGCACACCCCCGCATTCGACTGAGCCTGCATTTTTCGGGCATCCTGCTCGAGTGGCTCGAATCGCACCATGCGGAATATTTCCAGCAGCTTCGCGAGCTCTCGAAGCGCGGGCAGATTGAACTCGTGGGCGGAGGGTATTACGAACCCATTCTACCGATCATTCCCGATGCCGACAAGATTGCGCAAATCCGTAAGCTGGCAGACTACCTCGGCAAGCACTTCGGCACGCCACCGGCGGGGGCTTGGGTTGCGGAGCGGGTTTGGGAGCCGGCGCTTCCGCTTCCGCTGGCCAAGGCAGGTGTGGAATACGTTGTGTTGGACGATACGCACTTTCTGGCTGCGGGACTTCAGCCCTGGCAACTGCACGGTACGTTCGTAACCGAGGAGGACGGCCTGCCGCTGCGCCTGGTGCCCAGTGTGAAGGCGCTGCGCTACACCATCCCCTTCCAGGAACCTGCGGAAACGCTGCGCATTCTTGAGGAGGGCAAGGGCCAACAGAACGCGCTATTCGCAATGGGCGACGATTGCGAGAAATTCGGCGTCTGGCCGGGCACGTACGACCACGTATATAAGAACGGCTGGCTGGAGCGCTTCTTTCAGGCACTCGAAGGCAACGCCGAGTGGCTCGAAACCACTACGGTGACGGATTATCTGCGCTCGCACGCGCCTGTGGGACGCATCTATCTGCCCACCGCATCCTATGCGGAAATGATGGAGTGGTCCCTTCCCTCCGAAGCGTCAGTGGATTTCAAGTCCTGCCTGGAAGAGAGCGAGCACATGCCCAACGGTGCGCACTTCCAGCGATTTCTGCGGGGCGGGTTGTGGCGCAACTTCCTCACCAAGTACGCGGAGTCCAATCGCATCCAGAAACACGTGCTGGCGGTGAGCCATCGATTACAGGCGCTGAGCAATTCTGCAACAAGCAACTCGCCCAAAGCGGCGGAGCTTGCCGAAGCTCGGACGAACCTGCTTGCCGCGCAGTGCAACGACCCTTACTGGCACGGCGTATTTGGCGGGCTCTATGCTCCGCATCTGCGTAGCGCAAATCTGCGCAACCTGATTCAGGCGGAGTTCAAGCTCGATTCTGTCGAGGGCCGCGAAGCTACTGCCCAGCCCGAAATTGTTTACACCGACTTCGACGCCGATGGGCAGGAGGAGATTCTGATCCGGCAGAGCATCTGCGGCATGACACTGCACCCCGCTGACGGAGCGTCCGCTTCCAGCTTGCGCTTTCGACCCGCCAGCGTCGAACTGGTAAATTCTCTCATGCGAAGGCCCGAAGCCTACCACGCGCTGGTGCGCAAGCAGGTTTCTTCCCAGCAGGGACCGCAGGAAGGCCCCGCATCGATTCACGATCAAGTACTGAGCAAGGAAGCGCACCTGGACGCCTTGCTGCGCTATGACAAATACGCTCGCCACGCCTTCCGCACGTACCTTTTCCCCAGTGCCAAAACCTGGAAGGACTTTGAGCTTCTTCACCTTGAGGAAAATGAAGCTCTGGCAATGCGCGCGTGGAAAGCCGCGACGGTTAAGAGCCCCGCGGCCGCTATCGAATTCCGCAGCGCAGCGAGCTTCAAGTCAAACGGACAGGTTGTGCGAGTGGATGCGCTCAAGGCACTGACTTCCAAAGCGTCCGGCTCGACGTGGCAGATTGAATGCCGCACTTCGCTGAACTCTGATCAGGCTTGTCCCACCGGCATGGCAATGGGACTGGAGGTTGTCCTGAACCTGCTCGCCCCGGATGCGCATGACCGATATTTCCTTGCCAAGGATATTCGCCGGCCGCTGAACTTTCGCGGCGAAATCGATTCCGCCCGGCTGGCTTTGGTGGATGAATGGCAGCGTGTGCAGGTCACACTTGACGCGCGACCGCAGGCAACCTGGTGGATTGTCCCGATTGAAACCATCTCGCAATCCGAACTTGGATTTGAGCGCGTCTACCAGGGCTCGGCGATTCTGGCGGTCTGGAAAATCGACCCGCCCTCTTGGCGCAACGTAACCTGTACCTTGCAAATGGAGACTGCCGCGTGGGATAGCGCCAACCGGCGCCAGGGTGTGGGTGACCGTCGATCATAGTTCGCAGGAATGGGATATAATGCTCGCGAAAGAAATCGGAGAGGCCTCAATGGCGGTTGCGCAAGAGTTGCTCGATATTCTGGTTTGCCCGGCTTGTAAATTGCCCGTCAAGCTCACTCCTGACGGACAGGGCTTGAAGTGCGATCAATGCCGGCGCGTCTATCCCATCAAAGACGACATCCCCGACATGATCATTGACGACGCCAAGATTGAATCGGAGTGACCCCGCGCGGCGTTGGGAAACGTATGAACGCGGCTTCCCTCCTTCCCGAACTCCCTCCTGGAGCGCGCATCCTTATTCTTCGTTTGCGTTCAATCGGCGACATCGTTCTGCTTACACCTGCGCTTCACCTCCTCAAGACCTGGCGGCCTGATTTGCGGATTTCCGTGATGGTTGAGGGCCGCTTTCAGGAGCTGCTGCAGGGAAATCCCGCGGTGGAAGAAATTCTGACCCCCGGAGAAGGGTCCGTGGTACGCAAGCTGTTCTGGCGCATGGCCCTCGTTCGTGACCTTCGCCGCCAGCGCTTTTCTCTGTGTGTGAACCTGCACGGCGGCCCGACCAGTCGGCTTTTCTTGCGATGGCGCGCCGCACCTTGGCGGGTAGGCTTTGCGCACTTTCGAGGGAGAAACCTTTACAACGTTTTGATTCCCGACGCCCGCACCATCATGAATCAGCCGTCGTTGCACACGGCGGAGCATCAGGCGGCGGCGTTCTTCTATTTGGGATTACCCCGAACCGAAATTCCACGCGCGCAGATCTTCTGCGGTGCATCGCAAACGGCGTGGTGGGATGCCCGCCGCGCCAGTTTGGGCATCGCGCCCAATCAGCCCTACGCGGTCATTCATCCCACTGCCGCCTACAAGACCAAAGAATGGTCGGCCGAGGGTTTCGCGCGAATCGGCGAACACCTGGAGCGCAGCGCAGGCATCATTCCAATCTATTCCTGCGGTCCGGGTGAATCGCCAGTGCTTGACGCCGTCGAGAAAGCGTCTGGCGCGCCCGTGAAGCGATTGCAGGATGCAAGCCTTGCGCAATTCGCCGCGGCGCTTTCGGGGGCGAAGTTGTTCGTTGGGAATGACAGCGGTCCGGCACACATGGCCGCGGCGCTCGCGCGGCCCTTGGTGGTGATCTTCGGGTCTTCCAGCTCACCGATCTGGGGGCCATGGCCGCGGCCGGACGTCAATGCCGCAGCCCGCGTAGTGCAGAATCCCTTCTCCTGCAACCCCTGCCCAGGCGACCATTGCTACGAATTCGCCCGCCCGGAGTGCATCCTTTCCGTGACATTCGATCAGGTCAAGGCTGCTATTGACGAAGTCCTGGCGAGAGCCGCATAACTGCTGGATTCCAGTCATTAGGCATTGCTTCAGGGGGAAGCTCCGACCCCGGATTCGATGTTGAAGGATGTGACTTGGCACTCCGTCAATCGAACGGTGAGAATGCGAGTCCTTTGGTCCTTCGATCCACCACAAGCTCCGCGGGTGGCTGTTGGCCATTAATGCTGACGATGACGATCACCGTGTCGTGCCCCTTGGACT
>JASHSC010000330.1 GCA_030036915.1 Terriglobia bacterium | reverse complement strand
GATAATACCCGAGCCCGCGTCGCCGAATTGGGCTGAATAGTTGCTGGTTTCCATTTTAAATTCCTGGGTGGCATCCACGGGGGGAAACACGGTGTATCCGGCGATGGGATTGACCAGCGGGGGGGCGGAGTGAATGCCGTCGATCAAGATCTCGCTGGTGCCCGGAATGCCCCCGTTCACCTCCAAGGCGAGTTGGTTGAATCCAAGCCCGACGCTCCCCTGAACCCCGGGCGCAAGAAGCACGAATTGGTAGGTTTCGCGCGCGTTCAAGGGAAGGTTCATGATCTGGTTCGTGTCAATCACCTGTCCCGAATCCGAGGTCGTCCGCTCCACGAGCGGCGCCGCCTCTACCACTGAAACCGTCTGAGTGACTGCGCCGACCTCGAGTTTAAAATGCTCCTGGTCCTTCTGGTCTACCTCCAGGACAATCGTGTTCGACACCAGTGTCTTGAATCCCTTCGCCTTGATCGTGACCTGGTATGGCCCCGGAGGCAGCGTGGGGGCGAGAAAGAACCCGTCTGTCCCGGTGGTGACGTGAACGACCTCGCTGGTCGCCGTGTTTTGAACGTCCACGCTCGCGCCCGGAACTGCGGCGCCGGTCGGGTCGAGAACCTGCCCTTGAAGAGATGCCGTGATGACTTGAGCGCCTGCGAACAAGGGAGAGAGAAGCCATAAGAAAATTGAGAACGATAAGAGATTCCGTAGGTAGCGTTTCACCCTGCCCCTACAGGACGGGGACAATGTTTGATCGGCATTGGCTGGGATCGCCCTGAGGAGCGGTAGATTAGCTCGGGGCATTTTCGCCATTAGAGAAATTGGGCGTTCCATCACGTTACCCCCTGTGAAGATTTTTGAAAATGTTGAACGTCCTACCTGCTTGAAGGAAACCGCGAAGGGGGAACGTCCAAACAGCGGCCCCAACCATATCGCCAGCGAGTACGCCTGTCAAGAGGCAGCCCGTCCTGGAATGTCAGATGCAGAGATTGAAATGCATCTCTGCGCCAGCCGGCGGTTGCCCAGAGCGGCGGAAGCCCCGAATACCCTTCGCGCCGGTAATTCCTGTAAACCCAATTCCTAAATTCGTGTAGATTGGAGGTGCTGAACCATATCGAATCGCAAGGGGGACCCCGTGGCCACCGTCATCGCCTTGCTGACCGTGGGTACGTACCAAATGGTGCGTTCAATGGGTTCTTCCTGGCGTTCGAAAAGCCCACGGCCAACAAGGCATTGACCATGGCTACCACTCGCCGCGAGGGAGGTCTGAATTTGCACAAGTTTGCTTTTTGGATGGTGCTCATTGTCACCGGGAGCTCGGTCTCCTCAGCGTATGGGCAGACTGGCCAGGTTATCGTGGGGGCGGCGATCAGTCTTAAGGAAGCGTTCAACGAGATTGGCGCCTCCTACCAGCGACAAACCGGAACTGAGGTTACTTTCAGTTTTGGCGCTTCGGGTGAATTGGAAAAGCAAATCGAGGCAGGGGCGCCGATTGACGTTTTCGCCAGTGCGGCGGAGAAAGAAATGGACGACTTACAAAGAAAGAATTTGATCGTGCAGTCTACACGGGCCGACTTCGTTCGCAACACTTTAGTTCTGGTGGTTCCCGCTGATTCCAAGCTCGGAATTCATTCGTTCTCGGACCTCGAAAAGCCGGCCGTGACGAAAATCTCCATCGGCGATCCCAATACCGTCCCGGCAGGGCAATACGCCCAGGAATTGCTGCGCAATACGCAGTTGTGGCCGAGACTGGAATCGCATTTAATCGTGGCGGAGAACGTGCGCCAGGTTCTCGACTACGTGTCCCGTGAGGAAGTCGACGCTGGAATCGTTTATGCTACGGACGTGCCGATCGCGCACGGAAAAGTCTCGATCGCGGCGCGCGCTCCCGACAACAATTATGGACCGATCCTCTATCCTGTAGCAGTGATCAAAGGCAGCCGCAATGAGAAGGCCGCCAGAGGTTTTGTCGACCTTGTCTTGAGCCCTAAGGGAGTCGAAATTCTGAAGAAACACGGCTTCGAGCCCGTAAACGAGAAATGATTTGGGCAGCATTTAAACTCTCACTCCTGGTTGTAAGTGTTTCCACCATCGTCGTGACCTTGGTGGGGACGGCGGTCGCTTTCGCGCTGGCGAAGCGCCAGTTTGTGGGCAAGGAGCTTTGTGACGCGGTGATCACGCTACCCATGGTCCTTCCGCCGACCGTCACCGGCTACTACCTGATTGTGCTCCTCGGCAAAAACGGCGTGGTGGGGCGTTACCTTTACAACATCACTGGGTGGACTCCGGCCTTCACGTGGGAGGGAGCCGCACTCGCAGCGGGTGTGATGGCATTCCCGCTGATGGTCAAGTCGGCCCGCGCGGCACTGGAATCCATCGACGCACGTTACGAGACGGTGTCGTACAGCCTCGGCAAGGGGGAACTGGAAACGTTTCTTCGCGTTACGCTTCCGCTCGCGCTGCGCGGCATTTTGGCAGGCATTGTCCTGAGCTTTGCGCGCGCCCTCGGAGAGTTTGGAGCCACACTCATGGTGGCGGGAAACATTCCGGGAAGAACACAAACCATGCCCTTGGCCATTTTTGAGGCCTTTTTGTCGGGGGAGGACCGGCAAGCGCAAACCTTGGCCCTGATTCTGACCTTTACCTCGATTGTGACTATCTATCTCACCAATGTCTTAACACGACCGACGAAGAGCGCCTGAACCCATGCTCAGCGTTCACATCCAGAAAGCGTTTAAATCGGACAATCGGATCACATTTGCGCTGGACTGCAAGCTCGACATTCCGCAAGGAATCACGGTCTTATTCGGTCCATCGGGGTCGGGAAAAACCACCATCTTGCGTTCGATCGCAGGCATCGTGGAGCCGGACTCGGGAAGGATTGAGGTGGCGGGCCGCCTCTATTTTGACTCCGGCAAGAAAGTCAATGTCCCGATTCAAAGTCGAAATGTTGGGTTTGTTTTTCAAGAGTACCTGCTGTTTCCACATTTAAGCGCTCTGCAAAATGTTGCATATGGGATCAGGTCGAGCACACCGAAGGCGCGACGCGAACGCGCGCTCGACCTGCTGAATCTCCTGGGAATCGACCACGCCGCAGACCGCCGCCCCCAGCAATTATCCGGGGGCGAACAACAGAGGGTTACCTTGGCGCGCGCCTTGGCCTCTGACCCCGTCATTCTGTTGCTTGATGAACCCATGTCCGCCCTGGACGGTGAGACTCGCGTGCATTTGTTAGGAGAGTTGGTTGAATTGCAACGCAAGTCGCAGATCCCATTCCTTTATGTCACGCATAGTCCGGCTGATGCCGTTCGATTAGGCGACACGATTATCCTCCTCAGGGCAGGACGGGTTGTGGAGGTGGGAATTCCGGCGGCCGTCTTCAACGCACCTCGAAACGTGGAGGCTTCGCGCGCGGTGGGAAATGAAAACATTCTGCCTGGGAAGGTTAAAGATCAAAATGAACAAGAGGGCGTGACAGTAGTTGACCTCGCCGGATGCCAGTTAGTCATTCCCTACCAACCGCTGCCCATCGCCGCTCCTGTCACGATTGGCCTTCGCTCGGATGAGATTATCATTTCACGCGATCCGGTAGCAAGGACCAGCGCGAGAAATCTTCTTGAGGGTGCTATCCAAAACGTCGTCCAGGAGGGACAAGAGGTAACAATCGTGGCTGACTGTGGCACCACATTGAAAATCCGGATAACTGCACAAGCATTCCAGGCCCTGAACCTCCAGCCGGGAGTCAAGGTTTACCTCCTGATCAAAGCGAGCTCTTGTGCCGTTCTACCCTAAAATCCTCGCGCACAGCTTGCAGGGGCGCTCTGCGCACATCGGAGGGGCACTCCGTCGGCCAACGGATTCGTGGAATCCACTGTGGACGCACAGCGCCGCCTCTACCGGCTGAAGCCTGACCCTTTCAGGAGGTTGAGGCCTAGCTGGCGCAGTTCCGCCGGTTCTGATCCGCTCACCTCGATGCTCTCGATCGCCACTTGGAACGATTGGACCCACCAACGGTATTGAAGAGGAAGACGGGCGGAAGACGACGCGGCCTGATCCGCGAACATGACAAAGGAGCAACAAAATGAAAATCAAGCTGACCAGCATCTACGTGGACGACCAGGACAAAGCCCTGCGCTTTTACACGGAGGTACTGGGCTTTGCCAAGAAAACCGACTTCAGCCAGGGCCCTTACCGCTGGCTGACGGTGGCCTCACCCGAGGAACCGGAGGGTACTGAGCTGCAACTGGCGCTGAATAACAACCCTGCGGCCAGAGCCTACCAGCAAGCGTTGTCCCAGCAAGGCCAGCCCGCCGCCATGTTCTTCACCGACGACGTGCAAGCGGATTACGATCGCATGAAAGCGCGCGGCGCCGAGTTCACCGTGCCGCCAAAGGACGTGACCGCTTCCAAGATCGCCATGCTGAACGACACCTGCGGCAATCTCATACAGATCACGCAACTGAAGCGCTGGTAGGTCCGACGCTCAGCAGGATTGCCGCGGCTGGCGCAAAAGCGGGGGTCCATGCCACCTGTTATCACTTGCGGAGGTTGCAGGTCACGCTGGGCACAGCTAAATTAGGTTCGAGAATAGGGGGTCAAGATGAAAAAGCCCGTCGCGGTAGATTCGGCCTCGGCATTAATTGACGAGAGGATCAGGGACCTTGGGGACTGGCGCGGCAAGACGCTCGCGAAGGTGCGTGAAATCATTCACGCAGCAGACCCCGAAATCCTCGAAGAATGGAAGTGGAGAGGGACTCCCGTCTTCTCCCACGGCGGCATCGTCTGCACGGGAGAGACATACAAAAGCGTCGTGAAGATGACGTTTGCCAAGGGAGCTGAGTTGCAGGACCCTTCAAGACTATTTAACTCGAGCCTCGATGGGAATGTCCGGCGCGCCATTGACATCCACGAAGGCGAGAAGATCAATGAGCCCGCTTTGAAGGAACTCACCCGCGCGGCGGTGGCGCTGAACCTCATGGGCAAGAGCAAAGCGGCGCCCCGGCAATCGAGCAAGAGGCGGACCGCCTGATCGTTTTCCCCAATTGGCCTTTCGAGTTGGCAAGAACCCACTCGCCAACGACGGAAGCAGGCTCAAGTGAGCGGGTAGTCGGTTCTGCGCAGCCAAGCGTCCAGTTCATGTCGAAGGGCGTCTTTTTGGTCGCGAAATGCCGGGTCTTTGGTCAGGTTGTCGGTTTCGCCGGGATCTTGCTCGAGATGATAAAGGTAATCGTCCCCCTCTGGATAGGTGATGTATTTCCATCCCTTGCCTCGAACCATCCATGACGATGGTGTTTTCGGGGCCACCGTTCGTGTATGTCCGGGATTGGCGTGCACCCTCTCGCAAAACGTATAGGCAGAGGCGGTAGCGACATCACGCTGACCGAGTAGGTAGGGAGCGAGGCTTTTTCCATGGATGCCTGGCGGAACCAGATGGCCGGTCAGATCCAATACGGTCGGCATTACATCCACCAGGCTCGCCGCGAGTTCACTCACACTAGGCTTGATGATTCCCGGATACGATATGATGAAGGGCACGCGGGCAATTTCGTCATAGAAAGCTGAGGTGCTCTTCCAAAACATCCCGTGCCCCCCCGCCATGTCGCCATGATCGGCAGCGAAGACGATAAGCGTGTCATTCTGCCGCCCGGATTGTTCGAGCGCGTCAAGCACCCGGCCGATCTGGTCGTCCACCAGGGAAACGCACGCCGCATAAATGCGCAGCAACTCGCGCAGCCCTGTTCCGGCCTGGTCATCCATGTCGAGAACCAGGCGGCGGGAAATGTCCTGATCGAAGTGCACCTCTGCTTTGGCGTAGTTGGCAGGAAATTGGATTCGGCCGGGATCAAAACGTCCATAGTAGGGAGATGGGGCCACGTTGGGATCGTGCGGCCAGTTCAGTGAACACGTGATCATGAAGGGATTTGAACTGAGATTCCGCAGTGCCGTGATGGTTCGCCCAGCAACCCGATAATCGAACACCTGTTCCACGGGTAAATCCAGCCGTCCGTCCTTGGCGAGAAATTCCGTCAAGACTTTTGAGCGCTTCTCCTTTTTCCATTTCTCAAACCGAATCGCGGCCGCCTTGCGGTAAGCAGGCGTGAGGGTGACGGGAAGAGCCCAATCGTACCAATCCATCCATTGATCGGCGGGAAGGCGGCGGATCCGCTCGAAAGTGGCTTCCATTTCCTGCGCGTATTCGATGTGCTCGCCATAGGTATCAGGATAGTAGGGCAAACCTCTGGCGCTATCCGAAAGGTGCCACTTGCCGTAGTGGTGGGTCTCATACCCGGCCGCGTTCAGAATTTTTTCCGTGGTGACATCCTTGGGAGTGATGCCCTGTTCGGTAGGCGGTGAACCTCCCGCTGCCACAATCGCCGGATAGTCAATTTTGTTGACGTTGTACACGATGCCGTGGGTATGAGGGTAGAGTCCGGTAATGAATGACGCCCGGCTGGGGGAACAGAAAGGCGTGGTGCAGGTGGCTTGCGTGAACCTCACGCCGCGGCCGGCAAGACGTTCAAGGTTGGGAGTCGGGATCCAACCGCCATAGCAGCTTAAGGCTGAAGCATTCAACTGATCGCTCATGATGATCAGTACGTTCGGCCGTGATTTGCCCTCGGGGCTGCCAGTTCGCCCTGATGCCCTGCCCAGAACGGAAATTGCAGAAGCTAGCCCGAGCCCCTTCTTGACGGCTTGTCGTCGATTCATGTCCTCGCCCGCTTTCTCAGAAGGATAACTTTAACCCAAACTGCACAAGCCGTGGGGTATTGAGCTGGGCGCTGACAACTCCAAACGTCGCCGTACCAAAACTCTGCCCGGGGAAATCGAATTGGGGGTGGTTGAACAGATTGAAAAACTCGGCGCGGAACGCCAAATCAAACCGATTGTCAGGACCAAAGGTCGTTCGCTTAAAGATCGCAAAATCCCAATTGTTGATCCCGTCAGAGCGAATGTTGGGCTCCGTCCGGCTGACGTCTCCGAAGGTGAACGCGGCAGGAGCGCTGAAGCAAGCCGTGTTAAACCACTTACTGAGCCGCGTCACACCGGAGCCACCCAGGGCTGCGCCGCTCGGGCATGTGGTGGAGTTGAAGTTGGGCCTTGACCCACCGCCCAGGGAGCCCGTCAGGTTGGAAGAAGTGGTGAACTGCAACGGAAACCCTTTCATGAAGCTTGATACGCCGTCGATGCCCCAGCCGGAAACAAGCTTGTTGACCGGGCCGGCGGAAGAAGCGAGGAATTTTTTCCCTTGGCCAACGGGGAGGTCCAGAACGTAAGCGACGGTGAGCCGCTGGGGAGTGTCGAACGACGAAAGGGACTGCTCGGCGTCCAGATCGTAGTAGTTTTGGATACCCGCCGTGCCGCCATCGTCAACGGAGCCGTTAAACGTATCCGAACCATTGGTGATGAGCTTGGAGTTCGTGTAGGACGTAAGAACCGTCTGGCCGCCGTGAAGGTCCTTCCTCAGCGTCATTTGGAATGAGTTAAAGTGCGAGTCGGCCTGGTTTTGGTTTGCAAAACTCAAACCCGTGTATTGGGGGTAAGGGCGCAACAATTGACCGGCCGTGGTGGTGGCCGTTGCCAAGGAAGAGGTGGAAGGTACCAACCCGAAAAACGGATTGGTCACCGAGGCGTTGAGGGCTGAGCCCATCGCCATGTCCTGGACCGGCAACTGATCGAGCTGCGAGCTGTTGAGAGTCAAGTGCGTTCCTTTGGAGCCGGCATAGGCAACGTCGAGCAAGGTGTTCCCGGGCAAAATGCGCTGCACGTCGAGATTCCACTGCTGCACATAGGGGTAGGGGGCATAGGGAAGGACAATGTTCGATTGACTGGACCCCAAGAGGTCGGTCTGATAAATGGGGTTTCTCTGCGGCGGCTGCACGATGCCCGCCGGAAAAGGATTCGAAAGCGTGTTGTAGGGCGTCGCGTTTCCGTTGTTGCTTGCGATCATGGAATTCGTGTAGAGATTGATGGGATTATTGACGGGATTGGCCCCGAAGGAAAGGTCGCTGGGAACCCAAAAGACACCGTAGCCGCCTCGGACCACAGTGTCGTGCGTCAACTGGTAGGCAAAACCCAGCCGAGGCGAGAACAGCTTGTTATCCGCAACGACGTTATTTCGGCTGCTCCACTGGGGAGATGCAACCAGGTCGAATGCCCCTTCCAACGGCAAACCCGTGGACGCCGCCAAAGGGCTGGTGGCAGTGGCGTCGAAAAGGCTTGTCCGGTTGAACCGCTCTGACCACTGGCCGTTCCGTTCGTACCGCACTCCGAGATTCAAAGTCAGTTTCTTGGTGAGCTTGAGATCGTCCTCGAAATAAACCGCAGGATAAACCTCCTGTGTCGCGGTGGGTACAGCGGTGGGGATTGAGCCAGAGGCAGCCGCGCCGATCAGGAAGGAAGCAAATCCGAATCCCCCGGTGTTGTTCGTCGGGCCAAGGTTCGTGAATGTGGTATTGAAGGTGAAAGTGCCCGCTGCACCCGCGAGCTGAAGATAATTGAAGCGTTCAACTTCCCACTCTCCGCCCACGTGCAGCGTGTGCCGCCCTCGAATCATGGTGACATTGGGGGCAAGATCAAAATTGTCGCCGATTTCGCGAATTTCACTTCCGGTATTAGCGATGAAACCGTCGATTCCGGAAACAGAAATTGAGGGTAAGGTCCGATAAGTCAGCTCGTTGTTCAACGGCGCCCAGCCAGCCCCCAGCGTGCTCATATTGTAGCCAGTGCTGACGGCGGTTCGATTGTAGTACTGATCCAAGACCGAGAAGTTGACGTCCACGATGGTGGTGGGAGAGATCGAGTACGAGTCATCCAGCACGATTTGCTGCTCGAGATGCAATTCCGGCTGGCCACCACCGGGTATCGCGTCCACCATGCCTCCCGTGCCGTAGGGATTTATCGGCAAGTTGTTCCACTTGTCGTAGGTGTAGCGGCCAAAGATTCGCTGCTTGGAGCCGACCATGTGGTCGATTCGTCCGGTCCATTGATCGATGTCGCCTCCCGACGGTGCATTTCCCGCCCAATTTTCCGTGCCTGTCAAAGTCCCGGGAAGCGTGGGTGCAGGCCAGAGATTCCGCAGGACAGTGGCGGCGGAATCGAAGTCGGTGGTGGGGATAACATTCCCGGGAAATTGCTGCCGGGTGACGGATCCGCCGGTGGGGCAGGCGGGGTTGCCCAACTGTCCGCAAGTAGTCGCGGGATTATAGATGGGAATGACCGCCCCGCTGGCGTTCAGGAGACCTGAAAAGTTCCCTTGCTGTTCGGCCTGCGTCGGAACGGAGAGCAAGAGCGCTTGCCCTTGCCGCAACCGAAAACCTCCGTAGCTGAAGAAGAAGAAGGTTCGGTTCGTCCCGTTGTAAATGTGGGGGAAGATCACGGGTCCCCCAACGTTAATGTCGAACTGGTTTTGGGTAAAGGCCGGCACGGCGAGGCCGGAACTGTTGTTGAAGAAATTGTTGCCGTTGAGAACGGCATTGCGCAGGAATTCGTCGGCGCTCCCATGCAGCTTGTTTGTCCCTGAGATGGTCGAAAAGTTCACAATGCCGCCATAAAACTTGCCGTACTGCGCTGAAAGATTGCTGGTTTGGACTTTGAACTCTTGCAGGGCGTCCTGGTTGGGAAGCAGAGCCAAGTTGTGCTCGTATCCGGTATTCAAGGGCGCGCCGTCCCAGTATTCAGCGCTGGCTTGCGCCATG
>JASHSC010000329.1 GCA_030036915.1 Terriglobia bacterium | reverse complement strand
ACTCTATGCCGAATCGTGATTTTAACTCGAAAGACACCCGAGCGGCCTGTCGCGCTCCCGAATGACGGGAAACTCAGGGACAGAGAAACCGGGGCAGACCGGACGTTTACCAGGTTCTTGGAAATCGACCAGCCCCATCGAAACCAGTGAACCGCTCCGAAAAAAACCCCACCAAGTGGGTGAAATCCCCCAGTAGCTCGCGCGGGCGGGTGGCCGGATCGCCGGGCCACTGCCGATAACCTCTCTAGCCTCAAGCAGTTAACAAAGAATTGATATTTCCATATACTATGGAACGCAAATTGCTCATCTTGCCCGATGGGGTTGGTGTCTCATGGGAGAATCATCGGAATCCGTTCAAATGGAAGGGCGGGGCTCCGGCCCCGGCGCTGAGGACGGGCGGTTCTTCGGGGCTTTAGCCCCTGAAGCTTCTTTTCTTCAGGGCCTAAAGGCCCGCTTCGTCGCGACACCGGTAACGGCGGGGCTGAAGCCCCGCCCTTCCACAATCGGTCGCACAAAGCGCCGGGAAATGGCTCTTGCACAAAAAAACGAAGCTGGGAAGTTGCTGAAAACAAAGCCTGAAGTTTTGGACTTTTCAAAAACGAAGCTGGGAACATGTTGAAAACAAAGGAATGGAGCATTTTGGGCAGGGGGCGAAAAGGCTCGGCACTTTGGGGGGGCAAACGATAATCACTGTTGCCGTTGCGCGGCAAGAGTGAGCAGCAATTTCGCCAGGTGACGCGAGTCGTGGCGGGCGACGCGATCCTCCAGCAGCAGGTTGGCGCAAATGGGTTTCACGCCCAACTTGCGCACCGCGTCCAGGTCCAGCGCGACAGGGCCGGCGCGCTCGGCGGCATAGCGGTCCAGAAGTTCTTCCGACAGGGGCTGAGTATTCAGCACGATGTAATCAAACAGCTTGCGCCTGGCATGCTCGTGCAAAGCCTGGATGTGCCCGGCAGCGGTGTAGCCTCGGGATTCACCCGGCTGGGTCATGAGGTTGCACACCAGCACCTTTACGGCGCGCGACCGCGCAATCGCCTCAGCGATGCCCTTTACCAACAGGTTGGGCGCAAGCGAGGTGTAGAGCGAGCCAGGCCCCATGGTGATGAGGTCCGCGCGCCGAATCGCCGCCAGGGTGTCGGGCAGCGGCCGGGGGTGGCTGGGCAGAATGCGCAGGCGGTGGATGGGCACGCGCGTCCGGGTGATGGCGCGCTCGCCACGAACGACCACGCCATCCGTGCGCGTGGCTTCCAGGTGAACGTCGGAGAGCGTGGCAGGAAAGATTTCCCCGCGAATGGCCAGCACTTCACTCGACAATCGCACCGCCTGGGCGAAATCGCGCGTAAGGTGCGTCAGCGCCGCGAGGAACAAGTTGCCGAGATTGTGCCCGCGCAGCCCATAGCCGCGGGAAAAGCGGTAATTAAAGACCTGGGTGAGGAGTTGCTCGTCCTCGGCGAGCGCCACCAGGCAGTTGCGAATGTCACCGGGAGGAAGTATGCAGAAGTCGCGGCGCAGGCGGCCGGAGCTGCCGCCCTCGTCGGTAACGGTCACCACAGCGGTCAGGCGGGTGATTTCAGGGTATAACTGGGCCGGACGCGCTGGCTCGCTGACGTGATGCTTGAGGCCGCGCAACACCGTTGACAAGCCGGTGCCCCCACCAATGGCAACAACTTTCATCGATTCGGTATGATCCCTTGCATCCAGACAACCGGGCCGGGCGGCGCCGGAGGCTTAGTTCCCTTCCGGATTGATCAGGCGATGGAAGCGGGGGTCACCGGCAAGCCCCTGAAGGTCTTCGTCGCGACGTGCGTGGATGCGGTTCTCAGGGCGCAAGGCAAACGACGATTCGAGGTGCGCGAATGCCGCATCGAAATTTCCCCCCCGAGCGTGCGATACGGCCAGGGCGTATTGGATGTGTTCCTGTCGGGGCTTCAGCTTGTCGGCTTTACTAAGATGCTCGACCGCGTGCTGGTAATCCCGCGTATTAAAGCAGGCCACCCCCAGCGTGTAGTAGTCGTCGGCGGACTTGGGAGGCGGTGCCTGGCGTCCGGTCTTACTCCGGCAGAGGCGCAGGTGCATCTGGGCGCGCTCAGCAACTTCGCGCGCCTCGCTTTCCGCGAGCTTGGCGAAAATCTCCGCCGCTTTGCCGTAATCTTGCCGCTGAAAAGCTCGCACGCCCGTTTCAAAATTTTTCACCGCCGCCAGGTATTGGGGATCAGCCTGAGGGCGGGGAGGATTCGTCCTGCCCCGGTGGTTGGTTTTGGCTCGGGCACGCGACACGCGCCGACCCACATGATTATGGTTAATCCCGGATTTACGTCGCAGTGCGCTGCTTCTCCTACGCACTGAGCGACTTAACCGCGATGTCGATTTTCTGGAGGTTGCCATAGTATGCCGTTTTTTGAGATAAACCCCTTCGTTTCATCAGGTTAGGCAGTCCATTTGGGCGCCTTTTCACCCTTCCCATAATCGCTACCACTTCTATCTATAACATACTTACGTAATTGGAGTCAAATCGACGGTCACGGAATAGATATTATGGGTAAAAAGTGAGAGAAACAACCGGTGTCGACATGTTTCGTAGGGGCGGGGCTTGTCCCTGCCCTTTCGCCTATAAATATGGGGCAGGGTACCCGTGGCCCATGTGCGCCGGGCTTTGAGCCCAGCAGATGCCGGCCTAATGGTCGACGCTACAACGGACTCGCGCAGGGCGCGAGCACGCGAATCGGCAAACTGGGACACCACCCGACTTCAGAACCTTTTGTCAAACCCCCGGGACCATGAAAAGAAAGAAGGTGAAATGAACAGGAATTTGGATCGAATTCCGGAAAACGTCCTCCCCGCGCGAAGCTGCGACCGCTGTTGTAGCCACCGGAACTAGAATCCCTTCTGCCCTCCCCAAAATCCAATAGAAGTGCGACAATATATACGAAGAGGAGGTCCTTCAAAGTGGCCGACTATAAATATCCAGAAGTTCTCGTGAGTACTGAATGGGTCGCCGCGCACCTGGATGACCCAAATATCCGGCTGGTGGAAGTGGACGTGGATACGGGCGCCTACGAAAAATCTCATGTCAAGAACGCCCGGGGATGGAATTGGACGACGCAGCTTAATGACACCGTCCGGCGCGACATCCCTAGCCCCAAGCAATTTGAAGAGCTATGTGGCTCCTCAGGAATCACCAATGACAATACGGTGGTTCTGTACGGGGACAACAACAACTGGTTCGCGGCATTCGCATTCTGGCAATTCAAGATCTACGGGCACAAGGACGTGCGCCTGATGAACGGCGGGCGCAAGAAGTGGGAACTGGAGCAGCGCCCCATGATCCATGATGCCACCCCCGTTTCCTCCGCCACATATCATGCCGCCGTCCCGGACGGCACGCTGCGCGCCCGGCGCGACAATATTTTCCAGATTCTGTCCGGCAAGCCCGCCAGCCTTGTGGATGTGCGCTCGCCCGACGAATTCACGGGCAAGATCATTGCGCCTCCTGGCATGTCGGAGACTGCGCAGCGCGGCGGCCACATTCCCGGTGCCGTGAATGTCCCTTGGTCAAAGGCCGTGAATGAGGACGGCACGTTCAAGTCTTACGACGATCTCGCCAAGCTCTATGGGGCGCTGGGTGTGCAGCCGGACAAGGAAGCGGTGGCCTACTGCCGCATCGGCGAGCGCAGCTCCCACACCTGGTTTGTCCTCAAATATCTTCTGGGGTTTGAAAGGGTCCGCAACTACGACGGAAGCTGGACGGAATGGGGCAACCTGATGGAAGCCCCCATCGAAAAAGGCGAGGCGAAAGCCGCAGGCGGGACGCATTAATTTCTGAGTTCGGCGATCTATAGTTTGAAAGGTGAGAGAAGGGTCCGAAGAGGTTAGGTGCCGCGGGGGTGGATTTCTATTTTGACCCCCTGCTAACCTTTTGCGGAAGTTTGCATCCTAGAATCTTGACGGTACAGTCCCACCGTCGTCTGGGAAAAGCCTAATCATGCCAGGCTCTGCGCATTTCCGTCCTGGCCCTTTTCGCCGCCGCAGCCGTGGCTATTTCCGCACACTTCCATAAAGCTCCTGTAGCCGCTGCGGCCGAATCGCGAACTGCCGTTGTCAAACGCGGAGATTTTGTCCGCTCGATTTGCATTTCCGGCTCCACGGAAGCCGTGCGGGCATTTTCCGTGCAATCGCCGCAGATGCGTGGCGGTGGAAATCAAAGGGTGCTGATGAGCATCGCGCACGCCGGCACCCGCGTTCATCATTTGGCTCGGCTCCGCGTTCATGCAAGTTGTGGACCCGGCCGCGATGCAGGTGTCGGCGCGGATCAACCAGGTGGATTTCCCTTACCTGCACCTCGGCCAATCCTTCGAGGTTCGGTTGGACGGCTATTCCGACCTGGTGTTGAAAGGCTCCATCCAAAGCATCGCGGCCATAGGCACGGTCAGCACGCTATCCCAGTCGGTTCACAACTTTAATGCGGTCTTTTCCATTCAAGGCTCGGACCCGCGCCTGCTGCCTGACCTTTCCGCCTCCGTTGATGTGGAGCTAGAGCGCCTGCCGGACGTCCTGCTCGCCCCGCGCGACGCATTCGTAACCGAAAGCGGCAAGGTCTACGCCTGGGTAAAGAGTGGAGCCGGATTTGAGAAGCGAGCAGTGGCCTTGGGCAAGACCAATGATCTTGAAGCGGTGGTGACCTCCGGCCTCGTTGCCGATGACTTGGTCATGCGAAAGTCGTGAGGAACTGCATAACGTCCCCCTGTAGCGCGGGTGCCCTCACCCGCGACGATTTCACGGCTGAGGACAGCCGCGCTGCAACGCCTGACCGCGCTCTCTGAGCACCGTTCACGGTCAATAGTCCGATGGTACTGCACGCAAATGGCCACATGACCCATTCCACAAACCGTTTGACGCTCCCGAAAACAGCGGGTATTCTTGCCTCAAGTTCGGTCCTGAAGGTGGTCAAGGGAATAGACTAACGAGGGCAAAATATGTTGAGACGCGGGCTCGTACTGCTAGGTATTGCCGTTTGCTTTGCCAACCTGCCGGTGGGGCGGGCAGCCGACAATCTTTACGGCCCGAAAGGTATTACTCCAGATGCCGTGCGGCAAGGAAGCCTGGGGAGTTGCTATTTCCACGCCGTGGTCGCGGCCATGGCGCAGCATCACGGCACTGATATTCGCAAGATGATCCAGTCCAACTCCGATGGGAGCTACACCGTCACTTTCAGCGACGGCAAGAAGGAAACCGCCTACCCGGAAGACATTCGTTACACGCACGACAGCGGCTATGACCTGTCCGACGGCCAGTGGGTGGCTGTGCTTTTCCGCGCCTACGCCCAGCGCGTGCTGCGGGAATCGCTGCTGCAAGCCATAGAGGCCAGCGACCTCTTCCCCATGCTCAAGCAGCCGGCGGAGCAACTGGTGGCTTCGAGCGACCAACTGGTTCTCGCTTACGATCGCGCCATCCGCGCCCAGGTGGACCAGTATGGAAACATCGATCGCGGTCAGTTAGAGACGCGACTGAAGAAGGAAATGGCGGCCAACGCCGTTCCCGACAGCATCCAGGCCTCGGTAACAGGTATGCTGGAATCCAGCGGGTTCTTCGACAAGATGGCGGCGATGATTCAGCAGAACGGCGAACTGTTCGGCGCTTACCGGGCCGTAGGACAAGGCGGCCTGGCCGACCGCACCATGGAGACTTTGGCGGGAAGCACACGCTCGCAGGAGAATCAGTCGGAAGCGCAAACCGCCGTGGCGCTGGCCACCGCTGTGAACGAGGAAATTCCCATCGTCGCCTGCACGGGAGGTAGCCGTTATTACCAGGCACTGGCTAATGGACGCACCATTCCCCCCGATACCGAATCCTGGTACGTCAATGCCCACTGCTACACCGTGCTGAGCTACAATGCCGGAGCCGTGAGCGTGAGCATCCGCAACCCCTGGGCCCGTCATCCCGATCCCGACGGGGTCTTTAACCTGCCTCTCAGCCGCTTCTATCTTGCCTTCGCGGGAATTGTGACCCCGCAATGATTCATTCGCCAGACAAATACGGTTGGGAGCTATTCTGAAACCGAGCACACGTTCCACTGTGAAGGATTTCGTGCGGGAGAAGCTCCGAACAGACGCGCAGGCGGCGCGCTTGGGTTAAGCCTGGGCCGCAGAGCGAGTGGATTTCAACACACCCAAAAGCAAGCCATTCTCGCGTTCCGGGGTAGGAAGCTTCGCAGCGCGCCGGGAAGTGACATTGCTCAAGGCGCTGTGTACGACGTATTCGAGGTCGGGAGTCATGAAGGGCGGCGCGATGAAATCGAACGCGCCGTTTTCAATGGCTTCAACGTAAAAGCGCGTGTCCACCACGCGGGCTACCACAATTACATTGACGGGCTGGGTGGCTTTTTCCGCCAGAGCCAGAATGTCTGACCACGTACCATCGGGGAGTTGAATGTCCGTAAAGACCAATGGAACGGGGTTCAATCCATCCAGCAGGCGCTGGGCGTGGGCGTGCGTTTCCGCTTGCAGAACCCGCAGGCCCTGGTGCTCCAGAGCCGCCTTAAGCGCCGTCAGCGTCGGGGAGTTCTGATGCACAAGTAGGGCGAGTATTTTCTCTTTCATAAGTGCTCCCTTAGACTTGTTTACGTGAGTCTCATCAAGGCCATCCCGCAATAGACCCTCGGTTTGGCAAATCGTCCGACATAAGGAGTGGCATCGACCGCGAACCGGAAGACTCCGGACAACAAACCCGCATCGGCATATCCGGCACGAATATGCCGCTCAAATCTCAACCCGGGAAGGGCCTCCCTTCGGAATTCGGGACCCCGTCCACCTCGAAACTTCGCCGGTCACGATGGCCGCGAGGCAAGGACTCAGTGCGTCTACTTCAAAGCCACCTTGATGCTTTTCTTGTCCCGGGAGAAATCGACTTTGTCCTCCCGCGCCAGCCAACCCAGAGCGAAATCAACAACGTCACTCGAGCCATTCAGCTTCTTCTTCAATTGGGGAATGGTCTGCGGGCCAAAATCGTTCAGTGCGTGCCAGATTTTTCCGGCCGCCTCTCCAACTTGCTCCTTCATTTCCACTTTCGCCACACCTCCTGAGTGTTTTCGGCTAATGCCGGCGTGAACTTTAGTTTTTCGTCCAAAATCGGGTTCCCGCCCCGGACTGGGCGGTAGTACAACCCTGGCGCGGGATCCACAGCGCGAGAACTCACTTGGCACATTACGATGGGCGCGCCGTCTGATCCGGGTTTCATGTCGGATTCAGTCGTTCGGCCTGGAATTTGCTTACGCCTCACCTGCCGTAGGTACTGAGTTTATTCTCCCGGATCGAACCTTGGCAATCAAAAAATGGTTATAGGCCGAATAAAGACTGCGATATAAAGCCCGATGCACAGGTTGCTCGGCAATTAAGCCCTTTGAGTTCAGCTCGATTCTCCGACAACTAGAGCGCCACATCGAGTGCCATCGATAGACACTTGAAGTGCTAACCCCCCCGAGCCGAATGGCCTGGCACTATGCTTAGATTCTATAGCACTAAATTAAAGAAGGCAATAGAAATTCACTCAAATAGTCATTTGTCGGCGCCTCTAATTGCTGAAGTCGATTGGTCTCCCGAAATCGCAGACACCCGCGATACAATCGAGTGAATGGGGAATTCCAAACTCAGTGCTGATTCCGAGATTCAGTTTCTGAGAGGTGTGGGGCCGGCGCGCGCGCAGCTTTTGGCCTCGCGCGGAATCCGCACCGTGGAAGACCTGCTTTATTACACCCCCTTTCGTTATGAAGACCGGACACGCCTTACACACATTCGCGACCTCGTTCCCGGCCAGACCACTACGGTATTTGCAAAGGTCCTGACCTGCGGACTGATTCGCACTCGCAGTGGCATCACCATCTTCGACCTTGCGGCGAGCGATTCTACGGGCATGTTGCGCTGCAAATGGTTTCACGCCGATTACCTTGACAGGAACAAAGTTTTTCGCACCGGGCAGCAGGTTTTTTTCTACGGCAAAGTAGAGCGCGACCAATATGGTACGGGGACGATGTCAATCCTACAGCCGCAATTTGAAATCCTGCCGGAAGACGCGGCCTCGGAAGGAGGCAATTCTCTCGAAATCGGCCGGATTGTGCCCATCTATGAATCCATCTCTTCACTCGGCCCGCGTTTGCT
>JASHSC010000328.1 GCA_030036915.1 Terriglobia bacterium | reverse complement strand
AGTCAACGCCCATGCCACTCACTTCCTCGAACACCAACGTCCGCCCTTCCAGCGTATATCCCAACGGTGTGGGGCAGTTGCGGCTCCCCACCACCGACCGCATCTGTTGAATTCTCCTCCATTCGATGGTGATCTGGTCTTCAATGGGGCGACAAACTCCCTGCGGCCAGTGCAATTCCTCACCGGGCAGGGCAAATAGAGAGGGAACCTCGAACTGATCCGACAGGTAGATTTTCGCACTAAACCGTTTCGTCCCTACCCGCCCGGGACATCGCATTGCCGAGCCCGACCGGCTGAGACGAGTCCAGTCGACCTCAACGACGTTCGGATTCAAGTCCAAAGCGGCGCCCACTCTCCGGCGAATTTCGGAGGTCGCACCGTTGTGAAACCGGAATTCATTCCCCGGCGGGGAATAATAAGCCAAATCCCTGGGCTTTTCGGGCGCATCGGTTAGGTTGTGCACTGGACCGTTCAGCTCCTTGAGTGGGATTAAAATCAAGCCTATGCTGCCCCGGAACCACGCAGAACAGCGGGAATCGTTCCGGCGAGAATACGGAAGTCCAGCCACAACGACCACTCATCGATGTAGCGCATATCCAATTCCATCCATTTATCGAAACCGATGGAATTCCTGCCCGAAATCTGCCACAAGCAGGTAATCCCCGGGCGAACGCTGAACCGCCGCCGGTGCCAATCCTGATCAAAGCCTTCGTAATCTCGCACAGGAAGCGGGCGCGGACCCACCAGGCTCATCTCGCCTTTCAGCACATTGAACAACTGCGGGAGCTCATCGATGCTGGCCTTTCGCAGAATTCTGCCGAGAGGCGTCACCCGTGGGTCGTGCTTTATTTTGAAGACGGGTCCGCTGAGCTCGTTGAGACGCTCCAGTTTGGCCTGTTGCTTTTCAGCACCAACACCCATCGTGCGGAACTTATAGATGCGAAATCGCCGCTTGTTCAAGCCCAGCCTTTCCTGGGTGAAAAAGGCGGGTCCAATGGAAGTCAATTTGATGAGGACGGCAACCACTGCGAGGAGCGGCGACAGCGCCAGCAGCAGGAACAGGGCGACTGTAAAATCAAGAATGCGCTTGCAGACCGCCGGCCATTCCTCCATCGGGCCTGTAGAAAGGGTAATCAGCGAATCCTCTTCAAACTCCTCGGCATGCGGCTTCGCGAGCTTCAGATCAAAAATCAGGGGAAGGAAACGCACCACAATGCCATGCAGCTCACAAAGCGCCGCGATGGCCGAGGCGCGGTCGTAAAAGGAGCTCAAGGGAAGTCCGACGATCACTTCGTCGACGACGGCCCTGCGCAGGTATTCCGCCAAGTGCTCAAAGTCGCAAACCAAGGGATAGCCGCTGTGGCCGAACTCTTCGAGGCCGCTCCAGGGTTCGTCAACAAATCCCACTATTCGATAACCGGATTCGGCGCGCGATTCGAGCCTGCGCGCAAAAGCCACGGCGCGCTGATGTGTTCCCACAAAGAGAATTTGCCGCAGCGCCCGGCCCCGGCGCCTGACGCGTTCGAGGAATAGCCGCAAAAGAAAGCGGAAACCGATCGTCGCCGAAGTGGTGATCAGCCAGAAGCTCACCAGAAATCTCGGGGTCGCCATCTTGACGGAGAACACCAAGCACATCCCGGCAATGCCCAGGGTGCCCAGCGATGTGGCGCGCAGAATATTGAGGATTTCCGTGCGTCGCCGCACGAGTCGCTGCGAACGATAGAGTCGCCAGGAAGCAAACACGATGTGCCACAAAGCAAGGAAAACGAAGAAGAGGATGAAGTTTTCCACCTTAATTCGCATGGATAGGAAATCGGCAAATGTCGACGCTTCACCCCGATTCGCAACCGGGAGGGCCGCCAGCACAAAAGCCAGGGCCATGACCCAAAGATCGAAAAGTTTCAGAATTTTGATGAGAAGTTCTCGCCGAGCGATGAACATTTTTTAGACTCCATGTTACGGTTTTTAAGCCAGGCTTACGGTTAGGGTTCAGGGGCTAAGTTGGCCACACAAAATGACGCGCTGAATGGTGCGGCACGCCGGGGTAGCCACGGTCAACTCGCAGCGCGGGTTGACCGTAGGCTTGGGGCTTGTCCACGACTCGCGAACCCACGGTCAGAAAAGCCCTGACCGTGACTACCCTTGCCCCTGGACAGGGATTATGCGCATTATTTTGTGTGGCCAACTTAGCTGGACGAAGAGGAACTTGCCGCAAAAGCAGCAAGTTGGGACTTGAAATAAGGGATGATGCGTTGAAGACCTTCTTGAAGACCTACGGTCGGTTCCCAATTCAGAAGGGCGGAAGCTTTGGAAATGTCCGGGCGGCGCCGGATGGGATCATCGACAGGGAGTGGTTCAAAAACAATCTTGCTGCTGCTCATGGTCTTCTCAATCACCAGCTTTGCCAGCTTGAGGAGAGTGATTTCCTCGGGGTTTCCTAAATTAATCGGACCGCGTTGAGGGGAAAGGAGAAGCCTGTAGATTCCTTCAATCAGGTCCCCCACATAACAAAAACTCCGCGTCTGCATGCCGTCGCCATATACGGTAACGGGTTTGTTTTGCAATGCCTGGGTGAGAAAATTCGGCAGGGCCCGGCCATCGTCCGGCCTCATGCGCTCACCATAGGTATTGAAGATGCGGACGATCCGGACTCGCACATCGTGTTCGCGGGCATAAGCCATTGCCATGGCTTCCGAAAATCGTTTCGCCTCATCATAGACGCTGCGCGGGCCGATGGGGTTAACGTGGCCCCAATAATTCTCCGTCTGAGGGCTCACATCGGGATCACCGTAGACCTCCGAGGTTGAGGCGAGAAGGAAAGTGCTGCCATGCTTCTTCGCCATCCCGAGCATGTGATAGGTGCCCAGCGATCCGAGCTTCAAAGTGTGAATGGGGTACCGCCCGTATTCCTTGGGACTGGCAGGAGAGGCAAGGTGAAGAACGTAGTCCAATTGTTTTCCGGAGGAACGGGAGTTGCCGGCGAGTTTCGACGCGGCCTTGCGCACCAAATCATCCAGGTCAACGGGTTTGGTGACGTCGCACAGCACGAAAGCAAAGCGGGGGTGGTTCCACAGGTGCTGAATATTATCGGCCCGCCCCGTCAGCAGATTATCCAAACATAAGACCTCGTGTCCTTCCCGGATCAAGCGATCACAGAGATGGGATCCCAGAAATCCGGCGCCACCGGTGACGATTGTGCGGGGAAGCAAAGCCGGAGGCCGAAGAGTTTCAAGCATTGAGATCCACCTCCACGTTCGGCCCGTGCATCGCCGCTGGACGGAACTGAAAAACTTCGGCCATTTTCTCCACATGGGGCGCGGCGCGCTTCCGGCCCATGCCCACGTAGGTGAATCCGGCATTCCGCATCTCGTCCGGATCGAAAATATTTCTTCCATCGATGATCACAGGGTCCTGCATCATGCCACGCAGGCGCCCCAAATCGAGAAGTCCGTACTCATCCCATTCGGTGAGGAGCAGTAGCGCTTCCGCCCCGTGTGCCGCGTCGTACGGGGACGCGCAGAATGTTATTTTTCCGGCCTGGGGTTGCAGAGTGGACTGCACGGCAGGGATGGCGCAGGGGTCATGGATGCGTAATTCGGCGCCCTCCTTGAGAAGGGTGGAGATAATTTTCAAGCTCGGGGCCTCACGAATGTCGTCGGTTTT
>JASHSC010000327.1 GCA_030036915.1 Terriglobia bacterium | reverse complement strand
AAGCTGCCCTCAAAGCCCGCGCAAGTTTTGAGGCCCGGCGAGGAATAGATCCCGAACTTCAGCCCGCTGCTGTGAATGTAATCCGCCAAGGCTTTCATATCCGGGAAATGACCGTTGGGGTAAATATAGCCGAGCGAGTCACGGCCGCCCTCCCAAGTGTCATCGACGTTGATGTATTCGTAACCTGCCGCTTTCATTCCGGTCCTCACCATGGCGTCAGCTTGGGCTCGAATCAAAGGATCTCCGACCTTCGTGCTGGGAAAGAAACCGTTCCAGCCCATGGGTGGGGTTTGGGCAATTCGCTTCTCCTGGGCCGGCAGCATCGTGGGTAACGCGCAAATGGCCAAAGCAGCGAGAAGAATGGCAAAAGCGGACCGTGTCTCGATGAGACTCATGTCGTTTTTTACGACCCCCAGGTTGAACATTTCGCCCTCCTCATCCCTAGCGGTCAATTTGTCGGTTTCCAAATAAACTCTCCACGTGTGTTGATGTAACCCCACTTGTTGTCAACTTCGACAGGGGCCACACCCTCGACGAACCGGCCCACGCGGTCGTAGCACGGGGGGATGACCGTTTGTCCCTGCTTGTCAATGAATCCCCACTGGCCATTGACTTTGACGCCGGCCAGGCCTTCCGTGAAGTCCGAGGCCCACTGGAAATGTTCGGGAATGACCATTTTGCCGGTGGCATCGATGAAGCCCCACTCCGAACTCGTGGCCACCGCGGCCCTACCATCAGAAAAGCTCGCGGCCCATTCAAATCGCGGCGGGACAACCCAGTTTCCCGCCTTATCGATGTAGCCGAACTTCCCACCCAGTTGGACCATGGCGAGCCCTTCGGAGAAGCCCCATCCCCAGTTGTACTTAGTGGGGATGACGATGTTGCCCTCCGAGTTGATGTAGCCCCACCATCCGCGAATTTTCACCGTGGCCAGGCCTTCGTGAAACTGCCCGGGATTAACGAACTGCGGTGGGATCACAAACTTTCCTTGTGTGTCAATATAGCCGACACTGCTGGTCAGGACACGCGCGAGCCCCTCCGAAAAGTCCCAGGCCCAAACCTCGAAGCGTGCGGGTATAACGATCTGCCCGGAGTTGCTGATGTAACCATATTTTCCCTGGGTCCTGAACAAGGCCAACCCTTCTGAGAAGGGGCCTGCCCAATCGAACTGGGGGTGGATGACCATCTTTCCCGAAGGATCGACGTAACCATACTTGTCCTCGATTCGAATTTGAGCCAAACCCTCGGAAAAATCCCCCGCCCAGGAATACTGGGCCGGAATCACCACACGGCCTTGCCGATCGATGAAGCCGCGCTTGCCGTTCTCTATGATCATGTACCGCCGAACGAGCTGTCCGCGGTCGGCATGCCCGCTTTGGGGCACCGGGGCCGCCCCGCCGATTGCGGCGAGCAAACATAGAGTTAGGAAGCAATGCACTAACTTCATCAAGGACCTCCCACGGTCCGAAGCACGCAAGTCGGCATAGACATATGATATCATATGGTCATTCGTATTCAACCAGCGCCATGACCAGTATCTCAAACGGTTCCAGATGGAACTGCACGTAGGGTCCGATTGATTCAAAACTAAGCGGCTTCCGGTCCGGGAGACGGAGCACCGCGGTCGCTCGCTGCTTAGGCGCCAGCCGCACGCGAACCGTAGCCGCCACCGGCGGCGAACCTTGCTGCTCCGTCTTTAGCAGCCCGGCCAGAAAGCGCTTCCGCGCCGGTTGGTGAAAGAGGGTCATTTCTACCGACTCGTTGGTGTCAACCTCGAAACGATAAGGCGGGGCCAGAACACGCCGAATGAGTTGGGAGACAAGCTTTGTGTTTACGGGATGGTCGGTGGACTCGATCGGAGCTGCTACCCATGTTACCTGCCCTCGACCGTAAGGGTGAATGACCAGCCCCGGGTCGGTCCCAGGAGTCAAAGCCGGTGGGTTGCTCCAGAATTGCGCAAAACGCAGGTTCAGGCAGTTGCCCTCTTCCGGAGAGACAAAAGGCAGCGTCGCCGTGGCCAGCACTTGAACCCCCGGCCGCGCCTTTGCCTGGATCATGCGCCCTGGGAAAGTAAGGGCGTCTTGAGGCCATAGAATCTTCTTCAGCTTTTCGTCCTGAGGAGTCAAATAAGTCCACGTTGTGCCCAGAGTTCCCAAATATTCCACTCCGAACACGTCCTCGAGCAAGAAACGCGGACCGTGAGCGGCGAATCGGTCGAGCGAGGAAGGCCCACTCGCGTACAACACGCCCCCGTCCTGAACGAAATTCCGAAATTGGGCTGCTTGCGCCGCGGTCATTTCCAGCACGTTGGGCACGATTACGGCGCGATAATTCTGTAACTGATCGAGAGTCACATTGGTCACCACACCAAAGGGAATATGCATCCGCCGTAAAATCCGAGCGGCGCCGATGACGCCCGCCAAATGCGGCGGCTGGTTGGACTTTACTTCCGCCACTGGTACGCCGTTTTGCTGAGGGTCATACATAGACTCCTTGTCGTAATAGACCGCTACGTCGGCAAGAAGTTCTCCTCCCAGGAATGGCTGGTAAGGGGCGAGCTTTGCATTCACCTCTTCCAAGAAGTTATAGGCAGCATGGTTCAGAGTGCCGTCAGGGTTAATGGCGTCTATCATCAAACAGGCAGCCGAATGGAGGGTGGGGACGAACGCCGAAGTCAGCAGATCATCAAATGTCTTGGTGGTTTCAAAGTCACCCAGACCGATGGTGCGCGAAGTCATGAATTCAAAAGGCCGAGTAGAAGATAGTCCACAATACGCCTTACAAATAAGGGAATACTCTGTTGGGCCTCCGTAAAAGTCGCCCGCCGCATAGTCGCAGGCCTCTTGGAGCTGCAACGGCACTCCCCACTCCCAATCGAAAAAACATGTTGCGAACTGGTGGGCCACCGTGATCGGGCGAGTCTCCTTGATGGTCCCCGTAACCAGTTTGGCGAACTCCAAGAGCCATTGTTGCCGGGCCTGCTGAAACTTCCGCCATAGGGGATCATCCCAATTCACTGTGCGCGGCGGCTCAGCGTCATACTCCTGCCGGAAGCGGGCCGTACAATGAGGGCAGTAGCAGACATGGCGCCAGAAGGTCATGTCCAGGAAGATGCCGTCAAAATCGTAATTTCCCACCAACTCGCGCAGCTCCGCCAAGGCTTGCTGCCGATAGGGTGAATTGGAACAGACTTGTGCCGGGCGGCCCTTCAGGATCGAGTCATATCCCTTTTCGGGCAGCAGCCGCCAATCAGGGTGGTGATCGAAATTCCACAGGTCATAAATTAGGCTGTAGTAAGCCACCACAGGAAGTTTGTACTGGTGACATTCCTCCATCACCTCACCGAAATAGTCCCGTCCCTTCATGTTAGCGTGCATAGGCCCGATTTTGGTGCGCCAAAGGCACA
>JASHSC010000326.1 GCA_030036915.1 Terriglobia bacterium | reverse complement strand
AAGAACGAGGACACGTCATTCGATCTGTTTCTCAAAACGCTCGCGGAAAAAGGCGTGAAGCCGCAGGACGTTGCCGGCGTGATGACGGAAACCTATCAGGGCGGCGGGCCGGATTTCCTTCCCGTCGAGTACGCGCAGCGCCTCGAAGCGCTTTGCCGCGAGCATGACATCGTGATGTGCTACGACGAAGTGCAGGCGGGCTTCGGCCGCACGGGAAAAATGTTCGGGTTTCAGCACTACGGCGTGCGCCCGGATTTAATCGCCTGCGGCAAGGGCATTTCGTCGTCGCTGCCCATCTCCGCCGTTATCGGCCGCGCGGACATCATGGACCTCTATGCGCCCGGCTCGATGACCTCCACGCATTCCGCCTCTCCGTTGCCCGTGACCGCGGCGATTGTGAATCTCGAGCTCATCCAGAAAGAGCATCTGCCCGAACGCGCCGCGCGCCTGGGCGAAATCATGCTCGCGGAACTTTCGCGCATTCGCGAAAAACATCCGAAATCGCTCGGCTGCCTGCAGGGCAAGGGTTTGGTCGCGGGAATTCAGGTGGTCAGACCCGGAACCAAAACGCCCGATCCCGAAACCGCGCTGCGCATCAACATCGCCTGCTTCCAAAAAGGCGTGCTGATGTTCGCCCCCGTCGCCGCCAGCGGCGAATGCTTGAAAATCGCCCCGCCCCTCACCATAGCCGAAGACGCTCTGCGCGAGTCGCTGGCTGTTTTTGAAGAAGCGGTGGATGAAGTTCTGAAAAGCAAAGGGTAAAGGGCAAGGGGTAATTTCTGAAGGCCGAATTATGGCTGACCTCCAGATTCAGTATTCAAGTTGGAGTTTGGCGCTGGCGGGCGAGAAGTAACCCCTCATCCGGTTTCGTTCCTCAACCACCTTCTCCCCTGGGGAGAAGGAAAAGCACTCTTCTTCTGGCGCACGCGCGAAGATCTTTTCTATAGGCCTCCGTGCGATGGCCGCGAGCGCCAATGGCTGATCTTCCACTGAACCGACTTGGCTCCTTGCCAAATCGCGGCGTCTACCTGGGCTGGGGGACAATCCGGATATAGGGCCGGGGCGCCTTCCAACCGCCGGGATATATCTTTTTCGCCGCTTCGTCCGTAACCGAGCCCGAGATGATGACGTCCTGCCCTTGCTTCCAGTTCACGGGCGTGGAGACGTTGTGCTTGCTGGTGAGCTGAATGGAATCGAGAACGCGTAGCACTTCATCAAAGTTGCGGCCTGTGCTCATGGGATAAACGAGCATCAGCTTGATTTTCTTGTCCGGGCCGATCACAAAGACGGTGCGCACGGTGGCATTGTTGGCGGGCGTGCGGCCCTCAGATGTTTCGCCGGCATCGGCGGGCAGCATGTCATAAAGCTTGGCGATCTTAAGCTGCGGATCGCCGATCATCGGATAATTCACCTTGTGGCCTTGCGTTTCCTCAATGTCCACCGCCCACTTGCCGTGTTGGGTCACGGGGTCAACGCTGAGGCCGATGATCTTGCAGTTGCGCTTGGCAAATTCCGGCTGCAGACCTGCCATGTAGCCAAGTTCGGTGGTGCACACGGGCGTGAAGTCCTTGGGGTGCGAAAACAGAATGGCCCAACCATCTCCAATCCATTCGTGGAATTTGACGGTTCCCTGCGTCGTTTCGGCGACGAAGTCCGGGGCCACATCATTGATGCGTAGTGACATGGTTTGCTCCTCACAACTGGCTTTGAAAAATCTTCAGGCCGTAGGGCAAGGAGTGGGTTCTTTTCCTCGACAGATTCCGTGCCTTTAACAGCGGGCTCTTTCGCACAGTGTGTGCGCTGGGAGCTCAAAAGAATGCCTCAGTTTAGCAGACCACCCCGCGCAGTCAAGGGTAACTTGGCGGCAACTTGGCAATTAGGCCCGATATCATTCAGACCAAGGAAAGTTGATGGTCAGAACGACGATGGGCGTGGCTAGCTGCTATTCGGCCACGGGGACAGCCACCAACTCCTGCGGTGTCTCGGTTCTCTCGATTTGGCGCCCGATTTTCCCAATGACCTCTCGGGAATAGGGGATGAAGTGATGGCCGGAGATCATGATGGTTGCGGCCATCCAGATTTTGGCGGGGTTGAAGGCGAAGTGAGTGGCAATCCGCAGCGCATATTTCCAATACGCCGCGCGATAATTGGATTTGATTCCCTGGCGCCAGACCGAGCGCAGCAGAATGGCGGCGATGGCGACGGGACCCGGCTGGCGAGCGGCGCGCTGGTTTCTTTTAATGCTCCAACGCTCCATGGAGCGCCAGGCGCGCTCGTAGAAACTCTTGGGCTCGTAAATGGCCGTGAGGGTTTTGGCCTGGCCGCGCAGCAGAACTGTCGGGGACAGTTTGGTGCGAAAGTTGGGGGGATTAGCGTCACCACTCGAGTGCAGAGCGTCTTCCAGCAGGCGGCCTTCCTTTTGCATGCGCGCATAGAGGGCCGTGTGCGGCATGGCATGCAGTGAATTCAGGAGCGCCCACGGGATGGCGGTGCGCTCAATGAATTCAATCTGGCGGTCAAAGATGTCCTCCCCATCGGAGTCGAACCCCACGATGAATCCTCCCGTAACCCACAGCCCCTTTTCGTGAATAATGTCGATACAACTTACCGGGTCGGTGGCCAGATTCTGGAACTTGTGGGTTTCCGCCAGGGCTTCGCGCGAGGGACTTTCAATCCCCAGAAAAACATGGAAGAAGTTGGCGCGCACCATCGCCTCCATCAGAGCCGTCTTGCGGGCGAGATCCATGGAAGCCTCGGTATAAAACACCACCGGGAAGCCATGCGCCTGCTGCCATTTTTCCAGTTCCAAGCACAGTTCCAACGCCCGCTGGTGGTTGCCGATGAAGTTGTCATCCACGATAAAGATCTGCTTCATCCATCCCAGGCGCAGGAGCGCGTCTAATTCCGCCATCACCTGCTGGGGCAATTTGGTGCGGGGCTTGCGGCCGTAGAGGACAATGATGTCGCAAAATTCGCATTGAAACGGACAGCCGCGGGAGAACTGAATCGACATTGAGGCATAGTCCTTCAATCTCAGCAGGTCGAACCGTGGAATCGGCGTACGCGTAACGTCTGGCTTGTCGGTGATCTCGTAGAGCCGCTTGGCCGTGCCGGATTCCAGCGCCGCGGCGATTTGGCCGAATACTTCGTCAGGTTCGCCCACCACCACGTGATCGGCAAGGGCGAGCATCCGCTGCGGCTGGCTGCTGGCGTAAGGGCCGCCCACAATGGTTCGCCGGCCCAGTCGACGAGCACGGACCAGTGCGTCGCGGATGCCCTCCTTTTGAACTTCCATACCTCCCACCATCACTAGGTCAGCCCAATGGAGGTCATCGTCCGTCAGGTCCTCCAACCCCTCATCCACCAGGCGCAAAGTCCAGTCCGCGGGACACAAAGAGGCGACTGTGATAAGTCCCAGCGGCGGCATCACCACCTTTTCAGAAAGGAGCTCCAGCATTCCTCTGAAACCCCAGAAGGAATTGGGAATTTTGGGCCAGACCAGGAGGGCCTTGATCCTCTTGCCGAGAGGAGCGAATGATTGCGAATCATCCTCTGGACCGGGCTCGCCACCGGGTTGTCGATCATTTACTGCGGGAACCATACTCGGTCCTTTCGCTGGGATCTCCCGCCGAGGCAGCCGTCAAAGAGGAAGCAGACGCCGAATTCAGTTCCCTGCCGTGGTGCATCCGCATCCAGAAACGGAGATCCCATTGGCCGGTCGCCACGCAATAATTCCTAGGCTCAAAATCGCCAGGAAAATTACTTGAAGTTGAAGTAGAGGATAGTTCGCTTGCCGCTATCGTCGGCTTTATCTTCCGGCCAGGCAAAACTATACAGCAGTCGGTGGGATTTGCAAACAAATCTAATGATTATTTTATTTTCCTGCTAAAAACGTCGCGCTATGGACGGGGGCGGGCATGGGCTCGCCGGGGCGAAGGGCATCCCACAAGATTTTATTCAGCGCGTCGGGGTCGGCGCGGTCGACATCGGAAAAATCGAGATTGGCGGAGGCTTCGGCGCCCGGCCCCGTCGCTGGGTTCTTGGCTTCAAGGTCGGTTTGCGGCATACGAGTTTCATAGGCCCACAGGTCTGCGTGGGGCTGGAACGAGTGGAACATGGGCGCAGCGGCTCGATCGTATTGGGTCATGGTGGGCAAGCCGAGAATCAGTTCAATCGTTCGCACCATGGAGGCGGTGGTGTAGTGCGTGCCGTCCACAACTCCCTCGCGCGTGTAGGGCGAAATGACCAGGCCCACGGTGCGGTGGCAATCGATGTGGTCGGGGCCGTTTTGCGCGTCGTCTTCAATCACGAAAATCGCCGTCTCGGGCCAGAATTGCGAGTGGCTGATGGCGTCCACCATCCGCCCCAGCGCCAGATCGTTTGAGCCCACGGCGGCTTTGGGCGTGAACGCGCCCGCGGAGAGGCCGTGGGTGTGGTCCTCCGGCAGGGTCATGACCATAAACTGATACCAATTGCCGGTCTGCTCGGCGCGGTGGAGATCATCAATGAAGATTTGGGCGCGGCTGGTGTCGCGCGGGCCCAGGCCGGCGGGCCAATTCGGGCAAAAGTGATCGCGCAGGCCCTTCACTCCGTGATAGACGGGGGCCTGATCGGGACCGGCGCGGAAGCTGGCGAACTCGCCGTAGCTGTAGTAGGTGACGCCGTGCTTGCGGCAGTTGTCCCACAGATATCCGGCGGGCGAGGCGGTGAGCCGCTCGTCAGCTTCAGGCTCGCCCCGGCCGCCGTAGCTCATCGGCCACGCCTTCTCCGTAAAATTCGTCGCATATGCGGCGTTGGACCACTGGTGGCCGTCTTCGGAAACCTCTCCGTTGACATAGAGGTTATCGAAGATCACCGTTTGATTCGCCAGGGCGTGGGCGTTGGGCGTCACATCCTTGCCGAAAAGGACAAGCTTGGGATCACTGTTTCCCTTGCCGATGTCGCCGAAGACCTGATCATAAGTTCGGTTTTCGCGGATGATGTAGACCACGTGCTTGATGTGGCTGAACGCCTCGCGCGCTTCAGCTTCGTCCTGCGGTGAGAAGGATTTCTCAGGCTGGGGTACATTGGCCAGAACATGTTGAGTGTAGGGTTTCAGTGCCCTGGGGCGTGGCACATCGATGATTTCGAGATGCCCGGTAAGGATGTCGCCTACATAGTCGAAGGGCATGGCAGGGTCAGGCGCGGTGTGCGGGAATTTTCCCAGCACCGGCACGGTGGAGCGCGAATTAAGACCCTTCCCCGTGGCCACGAGCAACTTTTTTCCATCTGGCGTGATCGCGAGCGCGCTTGGATACCATCCCGTGGGAATGAAACCCAGCACGGCGGAGTTCGCTTTCTGAGCGATGCTGATCATTGCCACGTCGTTGTTGTCTGCGTTGGCAACGTAGAGGAATTTTCCGTCGGGGCTCACCGCCAGGGCGTTGGGAGTGGAGCCCACGGGATCGTGCGGGTCAAGCGAGGTCTTGATAGTCTCAATCACCTTGCCGTCGGCTACCACGCTCACACTATTGGAGCCGGCGTTGGCGACAAACAAGCGCCCATCGGGTGCGTAAATCAGGTCGCTCGGCTGGGCCTCGACGGAGACTCGAGCCGTTTCCTTCAGGTCCTCGCGATCGAGCAGGCTGACCGATTGATCTCCCCAGTTGCTGACAGCTACGGTTTGGGAATCGGGCGAAATTGCGATACCGAAGGGGCGGTATCCCACCTTCGCAGAAGCCGCAACGGACCCATCCGCGGGATTCAATTTATAAACTATGTCTGCTTGCGTGTTCACCGCGAACAGCGCGCCATCGCCCGCTACGGCCACGCCAGCGATGAAGCGGTCTTTTTCCGCCAAACCCGGTATGGCGAGGCCGGGCAAGGGCGTGAGCTGGTCCCGCTGAAGAGACGCGCGCAGAATGGGCTTGGTCAGCGATTCGCGAACCACTGGGTCGACGGGAGTCTTTGCTAGTTCCCTCTCGAAACTGCCAGGCACGCGCCCGCCGCCTGAAACATAAATCGTTGAACCCGAGGAATCGATCGCCAGTCCCGCCCAATCCTTCCCCAGCTCAAGGCTTTGAAGAACTTTGCCACTATTGAAGTCCACTATGCTCAGCGCATGGTCGTGGTAACCGCCGGTCAGAACCAGAGCCGTGCGGCCGTCGGCTAGAGGCAACACGCGCAGAGGCATGTCGCCCGAAAGCGTAACGTTTTTACCTGCGGGTGTAATCTTCCATCCATTGGGCAAAAGCGTGGCCTTTCGCTCCGCGGGGCACAACTGAGCTGCGCGGAAAAGAAAAATTGTTGCAATAATAAGTGCGCCTTTTGAGAATTTTTTCCATTCAAGATACATAAATCCCCCCAGCCAAGCGCAAGAGAAATCGCTCACATTTCGCCCACGATTATACCTCTCGGATGTTAGATGATTGTTACGATAGGATGAACGCGATTTATTAACCTTTTTTGAAGAGGCCCTTCAGGCGGCCCATCAGGCCGGATTCCTGTTCTTCCGTCGGCGGCGCGGGCGGACGCGTGGGATTGGGTCGGGCGACCGTCCTCGATGGAATGGCCGTTCCCGAGCTGCTTAGGTCGGAAGGAGCGGCGGATGCAGGTGGGCGTGGCGGCGCAGAAGCGGGCGGGGGTGGCGGTGGTGCCGACGCAACGGGGGTGGGTGGTGGAGGAGGCACGGCCGGCTGCGGCTTAGGCTTTACCATGCCGGGTGGTGCGGCTTCCGAAACTGGCGCGCCGCACTGCTCGCAAAAGTCTCCGTCCAAATCCAGCGGCCCTTTGCAGAAGCGGCAAATGATGGCTCCCGGTTGAGTCACTTGTCTCTCAAAAGATCTTTTCAGCGTTTCGTCGTCGAGTTCCGCGGCATGTTCACCGCTGCCGTGTTGCCGTTCAACCGGAGCCCACGAGCGCGGAGATACTACCGGAGTTGGGGCGATTTTCAGGGGGACGGTGGTCGTGCCCTTTTGCGGTTCGCTCGCAGGTGGTGGCGCGGCAGGCTCGACATATTCCGGGGGCGGGGCGGGGGGAGGCTCAGCCATCATCGGTCCGGGTGCTTCGACATCCGGCGGAGCGGGTGGCGGCTCCGCGGCCACCGGCGTGCCACACTGAAGGCAGAAGCGCATCTCATCAGGCACACCCGCATGGCAATTGGGACAGGTCATCATACTTTGGAAACGAACAACGTGTGGTTCGCCGACAATGACACCTCACGCATATTATTACACCCTGCGCTACTTCTCAAGCCTCCTGGGTAGTGGGCTACTTTCGATTTTACAATCGTTGACAGACTGAGCGCGTGTGGCATACTTGGGTTATGCCAAAGCAGCAAAAGCACGCCAAAAGACCTGGGGACGTAAACCAATGGGCACAGCAAATAGTTGCCGAATCTACCGGCCA
>JASHSC010000325.1 GCA_030036915.1 Terriglobia bacterium | reverse complement strand
AAATCCGCGTCGTCGGGACTCTCGGCCAGCGTCGCGCCTGCCTCCAGGTTGAGGGTCACATTGTTTTGCAGATGGAGAGTGCCGCTGATGTAGCGGCCGGGAGGAATCAGGACCTCGCCGCCGCCCTGTTTCTCCGCCGCGTCGATCGCGGCCTGGATGGCGGCTGTGTCCTTGGTGGTTCCATCGCCTTTGGCTCCATAGTCGCGCACATTCAGAGCACCTGCCGGTAGAGCGAACCCCACGGAAATGGCGCAGACCATGGCAAATCCCATCAGCCATCCGCGCGCGGCATATCGTTGACAGGAAAAATTCGGCATCAGGCTACCCTCCGGCGAGTCTTTTACCCTTAATTCACGGGCAATTCAATACTTCCAGATTTCCATCAGGCAAGATTAAATGCGCAAGGTACTTGACTCCGCCTCCCGGGTTGAATATTTTGAAATCGATTTCCCTGCAGGGAGGACCGAGGCATGCCCGAGCGACGTCAAGGTGAACGGCGCGGAACCGACCGGCGCAAAGCTGCACCGAAAATCCGCACCACGCGCGATGAGGTGATCAGCGCGACGAAGACCTTTCAGTGGAAAGGACAATTAACGGATTGGACAGCCATCGTCGAAGGTCAGGAGCTCCCCGCGCGCCCCTTTTTGCTCAAGGTCGCCAAGGCCATGGAAAATGATTCCATCACCGGTGAGGAGGCCGCCGTAATCCTCAGCGACCTGGGATTCGAGGTTCGCTTCAAGGGCGCCACAATCCCCTGGGAAGATTTGCCGGCGTAATCTCCCGCGCAGCCACCTGCAATCTGTTCCCAACGGCTGAAAATCGAACCATCGCGGCTCCCCCTCATTCCATTTCAAACGCCAAATACTGCAATTGCCCGTCGCGCTCAATCTGCAACACCACGGGATCACCGGGTTTGATCGGCTTGAGGGCTGTATTCAGCGCATCCAGGGTGATAATCGTGGTGCCGTTCAACGCGTGGATGACGTCGCCGGTTTCCAGTCCTGAATCAACGGTTGCGCCAAATGTGGTCCGCGCCGCCACGATGACCCCGGAAGCCATGCGCAGACCGGGGACCAAGGCGGAAATTTTCTTGTCAATCTGCACACCCAGAAAGCCCAATTGAGGAACCAGGTCCTTCAGTTGGTCCAGCGAATCCGCCAGGCGGTCCATGTCGTCCTGCTGCTCCACCACCGGAATATCCAGAGTAACCTTTTCCGAGGAGCGCAGGACTTCCAGATGCAGTGGAGCCGGGTCCATACGGTATTCAAACGCATAATCAAATTGCGGAACGTTCACCACCGGCTGCCCATCCAGCATCAGAATCACATCCTGAACTTTCAACCCAGCTCCATCCGCGGGGCCTCCGGGCGTGACGTCAGAAACAATCACGCCATAATCCTGCGGAAGGTCCAGTCCGGCTGCAAGTGTGGGGGTGATGGTTTGCACTGTGGCGCCGATGACCTCGCGATGCACATGGCCCTGTTTGCGCAGTTGCTCGTAGATGCGCCGCACGACGCTGCTGGGAATGGCGAAGCCCAGGCCTTCGTTTCCCCCGCCTTCGGTCAGGATGAACGTGCTGATGCCCACAATGTTTCCGTTAATGTCCACCAGTGGACCGCCGCTGTTGCCGGGGTTAATGGGAGCGTCCGTTTGGATGTAGACCATGGCGCGATCGGGATCTACCTGACGCGCGATGGAGCTCACCACGCCACTGGTTACAGAGTTGGCCAAGCCCTCCGGACTCCCAAACGCGAACACGAGTTGGCCCTGGCGCAGATCCTGGTATCTGCCGAAGGGAAGGGAGGGCAAACCGCTTCCTTCGATCTTGAGCAAAGCCAGATCCGTATCGGTGTGAACCCCAATGATCCGCGCGTTCATGGTAGTGGGCCTGGAGCGGAGGGTGGCGTGAGGAGAATTGCTGTTTTCCGCCGTAAAGAGCACCACGCGGATCCGCTGGGCGCCCTGCACCACGTGCGCGTTGGTGATGATGTATCCCTCGGGATCCACAATCACACCGGAGCCGAGGGTGCGCTGGCGGCCGATCACAGCCGTATCCGTGTGCCCGTGCTGCTCAACGGCCCCATAACCGCTCACCAGAACCTGTACCACGGCGGGAGAAACCTGGCGTACCAGGGATTCCGTCGATTTGTCGAGTTGATGAAGCAAATCATCGCTGCGAGCAGGCTGCGCGGCGAGCGTAAGCGCCAGGGCGCCTAGCATGAACACTTGTGTCCGCCTGATTATGAGCTTCCCCGGTGCCGCCAACATATTTCCTCCTTGTGCCCCGCGGCGCACGCGGCGCCCCGCTTGCGGTCAGCAAAACGGGCCGTTCAGCGAGTATAGCGCGTGCGCGTATATCTGGTCTGCTTCATTTCGTAATCCGAACCCTATCGGGCTCTCTTGGGTGCGATGACGACTTCGGTCTCGACCTGCTCGGTGAAAATCCCAGCAGGATTCAGGCGGAGCAGCGCTTTGGTTAGTTCCGCCTCAAATGCCTTAGCGTTGTCGCCGAATAATGGCCTGGCGGAACTGGACGTTGAGTAGACGCATCCGACGATCGAATTTATGTCGCGCGTGATCGTGCTCGGAAACTCATGAGCCGTGAAGTTGGAAAAGCATTCTGACCGGACCAGGGCTGGTTCGTGTTCAGGTTCTTGCGGATTGGATTTCGGATGCCGAGTTCGTGGCCCAAGGAATTTTGCGGCGATCTGACCGGCTACCGGTTCCCAACTTTCTTGTGGACGCCGTTTGCCTGGGTTCACCAGGGCCAGTCCTCCTCCATCTGCGATGAGGACCGCGAGTTTCCGGAGCACTTCATCACGATCCATCCAGTGAAAGGCTTGCCCGATGGTGGCGACTCGGAACAGCTCCTCCCCGAGCGAAATGTCCTCTGCCCTGGACCGCAGCCACTGGATGTTCTGTCGGCCCTGTGATGCGGCCAAGCGTTGCCCTTCGGCGACCATGTCTCCATCGGGGTCGACGGCGAAAACCTCGGCGACGGTGTAGGAAAGCGGGATTGCGATGGTGCCTGGACCGCATCCCAAGTCAAGGGCGCGCACGTCGTTGCGGAGATCGTAGCGCTCGACAATGAAATCGATTGTCGCGCGCGCGTAGGGCGCACGGAAACGGTCATAATACGGTGCCGTGCCGCCGAACGGCGAGGCGTCTAACGAAGCTGGCATTCCTTAATTGCATCACAGTGTTCTCACCGGAACAAGCGGACGCGAGCGCGCGGCGGCTTGACGCTGTGGATTTGGGTGGGATCACAAAAGGGGTACACGGTTCCCCGAGATTTACTCGTAGCGCAAAGCCGTTTTGGGCTCGATCCTTAAAGCTTGGCGAGCGGGGAGCCAGGAAGAAAATATGCCGACTGAAAACATCAGCACTGTCACGCCGGCGAGCACCAGGGGATCGCGCGGCGAGGCTTGGTAGACGATGCTTGCCAAAACCTGTCCTGCCCCCAGAGCGAGCGCCAGGCCGGCGGCTGACCCGATGGCGAGCAGCACCAGCATTTCGCCCAACACCAAACGAAGCACCTGCGCCGGCTGCGCGCCCAGCGCCATGCGGATGCCGATCTCGTGCACGCGTCGCGTCACCGCATGGGTTACGAGTCCATACAGCCCAGTTCCCGCCAGCATGATGGCCAAAACGCCGAAGGCGCTCAGCGCAATCGCTGCCACCTGGGTGGGCAAAAATGCAAAACCGAGCATTTGGGTGAGACTGCCCACGCCGTAGAGCGGCAACTCCGGATCGAGGGCAGTGATGGTGCGCCGCATTTCACCGGCCATCTCAGCCGAAGGCAGACTGGACTTTACCTCCATGACCGTATTGTCGTTGTAGCGCTGCAAGATGAGCCAGAAAACCACCGGCTCCTGCGATTCAGTCAGACTCCTATACTTGCCTTCTTCGACCAAGCCGACCACTTCCACCAATCGGCCGTTCACACCGCCTTCACGAAAGCGGCCACCCACGGGATTTTCCGTATGCATGACGCGCTTTGCGAAAGCGATGTTGACGATCGCCACGCGCGGGGATTTTTCGTCGTCAGTCCAATCGAAGTCGCGCCCGGCAAGCAGTGTGGTTCCGAGCGTGGCGAAGAATCCCGGCGAGACTTCGTAATAAATTGCGCCAATGCGGTCCGAGGGCCGAAGCCCGGCCCGATCGGCCGGAAAGACCCCGGTGGTGGATTGGTCGATGCTGAGCGGCATCGAGTTCGAATACGCGGCCGACTCCACGCCGGGAAGTTGTTGGACGGCTTTCAAGGCACGCTGTTGAAACGCCTGGCCTTGCGCTTCCGAATATCCCGCCAGGCCCAAATCGAAGCCGGCCACAGTGACGTTCCGCGGCTCAAATCCCAGGTGCATGCGGAGCGCCTCCTGAAGCCCGCGCAGTGAAAGCAGGCAGCTCGAGAGCAGTACAAAACAAATGGCCACCTGCACGGCCACCAATAACTCCCGGAAGGCCACCCGCCTTCGTCCCCAAGACGGTGCGGCGCCCTTCATTGCGGCATTGGGGTCGGTTTTGGAAGCGCGCCAAGCTGGAACCGCGGCGAAAAGAATTCCGGCTATGATCGACGCGCCCCAGGCGAAGCAGAAGACTCTCCAATCCGGGTCTACGTTGAGCTGCACGGGGAAATCAAGGGGCGCGTGCCAACGGCTCAGCAAGCGGGAAATAACCCCCGCCAGCCCATAGCC
>JASHSC010000324.1 GCA_030036915.1 Terriglobia bacterium | reverse complement strand
GCGAGCTTACCCCGGCCGCGCGGGGAATCCAGGGCGTTTGCATAGTGGAGGAAATCTATCAGGATTCAGCGGAGAGGGACACCAGTTTGAAGAGGCAGGCTGGCGGAGACGCCCGCGTTTGGGTGTCTGCGCCAGCCTACGCGCCCAAGAAACCGGCCGATGCGCCGCTGCGCATGAGGCGGACCCATTGCTCGAATGACGGAAATCAAGATGGTGCTAATTCTGCGGAGGCCCTTGTTGTCCGCCGCGTCCGCCGCCTGGAAAGCCCGAGCGAACTTCCGTGGCTACAAACTGGCCGTTATTTTCCTGGCCCCGGGCAAAGATGCGATCGCCGACTTTGAGGTCCTTCAGGGTGATGGTCTTTCCTTCTTTCATGAAGGTCGTCTGATCATTCACCACAATAACTCTCTCACCGCCTCGCCGGCTTTGCACTTTGATTTGATTTCCATTAATCGCGACTATTTCTCCGCCGGCGCGAGGCCCGCCGCCGGGACCGAACCCACCGCCGCCAAAGCCGCCACCGCCACCAGGACCACCCGGTCCGCCACCGTTCTGGAATCGCTGATATTCCTCATCCGTCAGGCGATTCACCATGGCCGCCGGTGCGGAGCTGGCGGCGTCCGGAGCGTTGCGCACGGCAACGTGATCTCCGACCTTCAAGTCCTCCAAATGGAGGTCCTGAGGCTGTTGCCCCTGCTGCCGCTGCCGAAAATGCGTTTGATCATTCACCATCACGGTTTGTGTGGTGCCATCGGGCTTCTTGATTTCGAAGCGATCGACTCCGACGGAAGTGATGGTGCCGAGCACCGGCGGCGGGCCACCCATTCCTCGCCGTCCCTCCCCCTGCCCTTGTCCTTGTGCTTGACCTGGCGCCTGGGGTGGAGAATCCTGTTGCGCCCCGAGCGATGCGGCAATGCTAACCGCCAAGAGCACCAAAAAACTGCGCAGAAGTTTTTTAGACATACACCCCTCCGTATTTTTCTGACGCCGAAAGTGCGCGTCGGGTTACTTGTAACCTTTCGCCATTGATAAACGTAGTGAGTGCTTGTAATCTCTATCAATCAGTAGAGTTACGAGCGCTACGTGTTAAGAGATTTTACAAAGTGCGCAAGCTTGAAGTGCCTCCTTCTTACAACTGGATGCCTGATCTCCGGATTTTTGTTTGGCCAAATTCCGGTCCCGGGATCAGGACCAGGAACCACCACTCTCGCGGCGACACCAGGAACAGTTTCCGGGCACGTGCATGGTCCGGGAGGAGTTTCCGTTCCGGGCGCCGATCTCGTCATCACCAATCCCCTCACCGGTGAACGCAAGGAAACCTGGTCCGACGACGATGGGAATTATACCTTTAGCGGACTCATCCCTGGAAACTATCGGTTGAGCATTTCGCTGTTGGGATTTCGCCCAGACACGCGCGAGCCGATTCCCGTAAGTCCGAGCGCTACCATCAGGGTGAATGTGGCGCTGGTCGTGGGCGGGCCGGGTGAAGAAGCCGCGCAAACCGCGCAGGCGTCGCGGCCCGCGGGAGCCAATCCCACGCAGCGGCCGGGTGGCGCAGGCGGCAATAGAAATCGCAGCATCGCGGAGTATCAAAATGGCGGAGGGCAGGGTGGCGAGTTTCCATCCATACTCCGGCTCTCGGAAGGCAATGGGTCGGAAGAGGGCACGGCTTCCACCGAGGCGATGCCGGAAGAGGCGGACAATTCCGCGAGCGCCAACAATTCATTCCTGCTGGGAGGAGGAATGGGTGAAGTCGCTGAGCCCGGCATGGGCGGAAGATTCGGACGCGGCGGATTCGGTGGCGGCCCTTTTGGCGGCGGATTTGGCGGGCCGGGCGGTCCCGGGGGTGGGGCCGGTAGTCCATTTGGCGGACCCGGTGGTCCCGGCGGCCCTGGTGGCCCAGGAGGCGGACCCGGCGGAGGCGGCGGTGGGTTTAGAGGTGGAGGTGGTGGAGGTGGCGGCGGAGCGCGCGGCTGGTCGCGTAATCGCGCAGCCGTGAATCGCGTGCGCGGAAATTTCACTGAGCAGTACACCAACTCGGCCCTCGACGCACATCCCTTTCCCTTGAATATTGCCGAGTCGCCGCAGATCCCCTCCTATCAAGAGACCTTTGGCTTCTCGCTGGGTGGCCCACTGGTGATTCCGCACATTTATAAAGGCGGAAACAAAACAAGCTGGTTCGCGAGCTACAATTTGCAGCGCGGGAGAACCGGAAAGGACAGCTTTGCCACAGTACCCACGGAGCTCGAGCGGCAGGGGAACTTTTCGCAGACTGTGATCGTCTCCGGGGCAGACGCAGGAACCACACCGACCATCTACGAGCCCTTGTCCAGCCTCACCGCGCCGGGCACGCCTTTTCCGGGATATACCATCCCCTCCACGCAGATCAACAGTGCGGCCACAGGTTTATTAACGTACATCCCCTTGCCCAATCTCCCGGGCGAAGAGCAGAACTTTCATTTGCAGGAACCTTTGCCCAGCTCCAATGATCGCGTGATGGGCCGCATCGGGCAGACCATCAATTCCAGGAACAGCTTGAACGTGATGTACTACTTCAATTCGGCGCGCAGCCGGTCCGTTTCCGGCTTTCCGGATTTCACCTCGCACACCACCGTGCTCGGCCAGAATGTGAGCGTGGGTGAATCCCATACATTCAATACGCGCATGGTCAATTCCGCCAATTTGAATTTCAACCGCCAGCGCACGTCTCTTTTGAACGCCTACGCATATAGCGAGGATATTGCGCAGAACCTGGGGATCTCGGGCGTTTCCAATGATCCATTTGATTGGGGTGTGCCGGGCATCAGCTTTACCAATTTTGGCTCACTGAGCGATCCGATCCCCTCGCTTTCACGCCCGCAGACCGTCCGCGCCAATGACACGCTGATCTGGAACCACTCAAAGCACAATTTCCACATGGGCGGAGAAGTGCGCCGCGTGCAGAGCAATACGGAGACCGACCCCAACGCGCGCGGCACGTTCAGCTTTACCGGCTACAACACCAGCCAGTTCAGCGGCGGCTATCCGGTTCCTGGCACCGGATATGACTTTGCCGATTTCCTACTGGGCTTGCCTCAGACAACTTCCGTTCGGTTCGGTGTTTCTCCCAACGGGGTGTCCAGCAACAGCACCTACCTGCGCAACTGGGTGGCCACAGCTTTCTGGAATGACGACTGGCGCACGAACAACCACCTGACGGTCAACTACGGAGTGCGATACGAATACTTCCTGCCCGCGGCGGAAAAATACGGGCATCTGGCGGACCTTGAGTTCGCGCCAAACTTTGCTTCCCCCGCAGTGGCGACGGGCCTTACGGGCGGCTCGCTGCCTGCCTCACTGATTCACAGCGACGCGCATAATTTTTCTCCGCGCATCGGCATCGCCTACCGGCCGTGGATTCGCCACCATCTGGTCATCCGCTCGGGATACGGCGTGTTTTACGATGGAAGCATCTACTCCCGTATGGTCACGAACATGATCGACCAGCCGCCCTTCGCCATCGCCTCCACGCAGACCACCAACGCGCTCAGCCCACTGACGCTGCAAAACGGCTTTCCGGGTGAAGCTGCCACCCTTGCCGCCGAGGCCACGCTTCAGAAAGGTTTTGCATGTACAGCGCAAACTCCCTGCACCAATACCTACGCGGCCGACAGCAACTATCGCCGCCCTTACGCGCAGACCTGGAATTTCTTCCTGGAAGATGAGATTTATCGCAACGTGATCTTGTCGGTCGGCTATGTGGGAACAAAGGGAAGCAAGCTCGATCTGTTGCTGTCTCCCGACCAAGTAAGTGCCACTACCGCCGGGGGATCAACATCATCCATTCCAGGAGTCCAGCAGTTTCTCTATGAAACCGATGGTGCGGATTCAATCTACAACGGCCTTCAGGTGACCCTGCGGCGCCAGTTCCACGGCGGCTTCTCCATGAGCGGATATTACACCTGGTCGAAGTCCATTGACGATGCGGCAAGCGTAGGTGGCAACGGGGAAAACGTCCCGCAGAACAGTGCTGACTTGTTGGCCGAGCGCGCTCTCTCCAATTTTGATGTTGCCAACAAGCTGATCATCAACCATACCTACGAATTTCCCTTTGGGGAGCAGCGGCGCTGGTTGAATCGCGGGGGATTCGCGGGGAAGGTCATCGGCGATTGGCAGGTCAGCGGCGTCACCACGCTGCAAACCGGTTCCCCGCTGACCGCGCAGGTGGGTGGCAACGAATCGAACAACAACGGGTCTGGCGTGTTCACTTCGGAGCGAGCGGATGCCACCGGACTCCCGATTGAACTTCCACGCTCGGAGCGGACCACTGAAGGATGGTTCAACACAGCGGCCTTCACGGTTCCCGCTTCCGGCCAACTTGGCACGGCGGGACGGAACACTATCATCGGACCGGGCTCGATGACCTTCAACATGTCGCTGGGTCGCTTCTTCACTTTCTCGAGGGAAAAGAATCTACGCGCGCGATTCAGCGTGAATGCGAACAACATATTCAACCATCCGAACTGGACCGGCATCGCCAGCACTGTTAACGCTGAAAACTTCGGCTGGGTGACGGGCGTTAGCGCGATGCGCTCCATCAATTTTGCTCTGAGGTTTAATTTCTAGCGGCGGAAAGAACTTCGAAATATGTACCACCAAGACAAAAAGACGCGCAGCAGAAAACCCAAAAGAGTGAACCACTCCTTTTTGCATCCGCTGATGCCTTGGTGTCTTGGTGGGGTGGTCTTATTGGTATCATTGGCCGGGCTCGCCGGGCAATCTGCTTCTCAAACCAAGCCGGCACCTTCCTCAAAGAGTCCGCAACAATCCTTCATCCTGAAATCCGCCACCAATGAAGTGGATGTGGATGTGCGCGTCTACGACAAATCCGGCAAGCCGGTCACGGACCTGAAGCAGTCGGACTTCAAGGTCACCGAAGACGGCGTGCCGCAGACCATCTCCAGTTTCAGCCTGGAAGACGTGGAAAAACTGGCGCAATTCAACGGTGGCGATGAGAAGTCCCAGGTCATCGACCTCGCCAAGCTTCCGCAGGAGGTCAACGCCGACCGCGTGCTTCAGGACCATCGCCTGCTGGTCTTATTCTTCGACTTAAGCTCGATGCAACCCGACGAACTGATGCGCGCGCTGAAGGCTTCGGGCGACTTCGTGAACAACCGCATGACCTTGGCGGACCTGATCGCCGTGGTGACTTATTCCTCCGACTTAAAGGTGACGCAGGACTTCACGAATGACAAGGCGGCCATCCGCAAAGCGCTGCGCGCCGTCATCGTGGGCGACCAATCCTCCAACACCGCAACACAGGGAACCATCGGCGAAGCCGGCGGGACGGACGCAAACGGCATGGAAATCGTCACCCAGGATGTCTCCGACGCCTTTACGCCGGATGAAACGGAATTCAATATCTTCAACACCGATGAAAAGCTGGAGGCGGTGGAATCACTCGCCAACATGCTGCGCATGGTGCCGGGGCGGAAGAATGTGCTCCAATTCACCAGCGGCATCACGCGCACGGGCCAGGAAAATCAGGCCACGCTGCGCGCCGCCACCGACGCGGCGAACCAAGCCGATGTGTCGCTCTACACTATGGATGCGCGAGGGCTCCTGGCACTGCCCCCGGGCGGCGACGCCAGCTCTTCCAGCCCATCCGGCACGGCGCTTTATTCCGGCTCGGCCGTCTCGTCGCAAATTTCCTCCTTGCAGGGCAGCCGCGAAACCCTGGCCGCGCTCGCCACAGATACCGGAGGCAAATCCTTTTACGATTTGAATGACTTCGAACCGGCGTTCAGCGAAATTCAGCGGGACAATTCCAGCTACTACCTGATCGGTTATTCGCCCTCCAACACCAAATCCGACGGCCGCTTCCGCCACATTCGCGTGGAGGTTTCACGGCCGGGCTTGAAGGTCCAGGCGCGTCCCGGCTATTTTGCCCCCAAGAATTTCCGGCAGTTTACGCGGGAGGAGAAGGAAAGCCAGCTCGCGCAGGTGATGGATTTGGAAGTGCCCTTCGTCGATCTGCCCTTTGTGGTGGAAACTTCGTACTTCCGCCGCCCCGACAACAAATACACGCTCATCCTGGCCGCGAAGATTCCCGGCTCGCAGGTCGCTTTCCTGAAGAAATCCGGGAAGCACGACACGGAATTCGATTTTGCCTGGCGCCTGACCGATGAGAAGGATCACGAAGTGGGCGCCTTGCGCGACACTCTGCCCGTGCACATGACCAACGACACTTATGAGGAGGTCATTGGCAGCAACCTCTTCTACGAGGGCGAAATCCCTTCGATCGCTGCGGGAAAATACCAGTTGAAGGCCGTGGTGCGTGAGAACGAAAGCGGCAAAATCGGCACGTTTGAAGCGCCGCTGGTGGTGCCCGATATCGGCAACGCAAACCTGGGTCTGAGCTCCGTCGTGCTGTCCAACGAGGTGAAGTCGACCAACGATCTCGAGCGCGCGCACGTAACCCACGACAAAGATTCGCCACTGCAAGTGGGCGATCGGTCAATCCTGCCCAGCGTGACGCGAGTCTTCCGCACCAATCAGACGCTCTCCGTTTACCTGGAGTCTTATGCCGGCAAGGATGTGACGTCGACGGGCTCCACTCCTCCCTCCGTGGGGTTGATCTTCTTCCGCCACGGCAGGAAGTTCGCCGAGGCCGGCCCGTTCCCCGGAAGGCTTGAGAAGTCAAACCAGCAAAGGGCGTCTTACTTCGCGCAGATTCCGCTGGAGAAATTTCCCCGCGGACCCTACACGCTGCAAGTGAACGTCCTTGATCCCTCGGTTGATCTCGTTGCGTTCAAGCGCATGCCTATGGTTATCGTTCCACCCCCACCGCGAAATCTAGCCCCTCCCGCGGCTGCCTCGAAATAACCGATCCATGCCGTCGCAAAATCGCCACCGCGCCTCCGGGGCAATAAACGTGAACCAACACACAAATCTCTTGACACGCGCCGGAGGATTTCGTACTATAAACCGCGACAATTGAATATCTGATTCAGATACCCTGAATCTCATCGAGAGTGGCCGAGGGACGGGCCCTAAGACGCCACGACAACCGCCCCGACATAGTCGGGGGTCAGGTGCCAAATCCTTCCCGGTGTGGGGGAGATGAGAGGGGGCCGCTAGACCATGGTTCAAGCCTCTTCTTACTCGGAAGGGGCTTTTTTAGTTTGTGCCTCTTCCCGAGTTTCACAACACCCCGCAAAACCAAGCCTGCCGCTCCGATGAACACGGAGGAAGCATGAGTTACGCACTACATCTGAAATGCCGGGACTGCGAGCGCACATATCCGCTCGAGCCCGTCGCCGCATGCGAGGACTGTTGGGCCCCACTCGAAGTCGTGTACGACTACGGAAAGCTCTGGGCGGATCTCCGACGCGAAGACCTTGCGAGCCGCCCGCCCACTATGTGGCGATATCGCGAACTGCTGCCGCTGCTTGAAGAGCCCTACGTGGGCCGGCAAACCGGATTCACGCCGCTGGTGGCAGTGCCCCACCTGGGCGCGGCGCTGGGAATCCGCGACCTTTACGTGAAGAATGATTCGGTGAATCACCCCACGCTCTCTTTCAAGGACCGCGTTGTGGCCGTGGCGCTCTCCAAGGCGCATGAGTTCGGATTCGGCACGGTCGGTTGCTCTTCCACGGGAAATCTGGCCAACGCCGTGGCGGCGCAGGCGGCGGCCGGCGGATTCCGCGCCTACATCTTCATTCCCGCCGAACTTGAGCCGGAGAAGATCATCGCCACGCAGGTTTACGGCGCCAATCTGGTGCGCGTGCAGGGCAATTACGACCAGGTGAACCGCCTCTGCTCGGAAGTGGCGCAGAAGCACGCCTGGGGAATCGTCAATGTCAACCTCCGCTCCTACTACGCCGAGGGTTCGAAGACCGTCGGATACGAAATTGCTGAGCAGCTCGGCTGGCGCCTGCCGCAGAACGTGGTGGTCCCGATGGCCGGCGGGGCGCTGATCACCAAAATCCACAAGGCGTTTGATGAATTGAAGAAGCTTGCGTGGGTCAATCCCATCTCCACCCGCTTCTTCGGCGCGCAGGCCACCGGATGCTCGCCCATTACCACCGCCGCCAAACGCGGAACCTCCGAAATCGATCCGCAAAAGCCGTCCACTATTGCGCGGTCGCTCGCCATCGGCAATCCCGCCGACGGACCTTATGCCGTAAAGACGATTCTAGGAAGCGGAGGCACCGGTGAGGACGTGAGCGATGACGAAGTCGTGGAGGGAATCCGCCTGCTCGGCGAGACCGAGGGCATTTTTACAGAAACTGCCGGCGGCGTCACTGTCGCCGTGGCGCGCAAGTTGATTCGCCAGGGCCGCCTGAATCCCGATGAATCCACCGTGCTCGTAATCACCGGCAATGGACTGAAAACCATTGGCGCGTTGCAGGGGCGGATTGCGGAAAGCGCTTTGATCCGGCCCAAGCTGGATGATTTTGAGGAGCAATTCCTCGCCGCCCGCGCCACCACGGCCGCCTGATTCCCCCGGGCAGCGCCCCGGAGCTGACCAAGCCTGGGAACTCTTTGCCCGGCCGCGCGTTTGCCCTCTGTCTCCACGCGGCGCTTGCAGGGCTGAAATCTTCGAAAGGCAAATCCCACCGTGAGCGACCGCGTGTCAGTCCGCGTCCCCGCAACCTCCGCGAACCTTGGCTGTTTGTTCGACTGCGGCGCAATCGCAGTAAGCCTTTACCTCGACGTTCACGTTACGCCGCGCACGGACCGGGAAATTACGGTGCGCTATCAGGGCGTCAATCCCGAACGTGTGCCTGCCGCGGCGGACAATCTTATCGCCCGGATCATCCGCGAGACGCTTGACCAGTGGGGGAATCCGTACGGATTCGACCTGGAAATCTCCAACCAGATTCCCGTGGGCGCGGGGTTGGGTTCAAGCGCCGCAGCGATTGTGAGCGCGCTGGTGGCCAGCCACCGGCTTGCCGGACGCGCACTGTTCGACGAGGAAATCGCAACCCTCGCCACGCGTCGTGAGGGTCATCCAGACAACGTGGCCGCGGCGTGGCACGGCGGCTTTACTGTGGCGATGGAAAACTCCGGGCGCATTCTGAGCTATTCCTGCCCTCTCCCGGAACCCCTGGGGCTGGCCCTGGTCACGCCGGATTACGCATTGCCTACCGCTGAAGCCCGCAAGGTTTTGCCGGGGAATTATTCGAGGCCCGATGCCGTCCACAATCTGCAGCGCGCTGTGGCGTTGACGGCGCAATTGTTTTCCGGTGCCGGGGAAATCCACCGCGGATTTTTCGACGACCGCTGGCATCAACCCTTCCGTGCCCACCTGATGCCCGGTCTGCCAGAGGTGCTGGCTATGCAACACCCGGATTTGCTGGGCGTCTGCCTGAGCGGCGCGGGCCCCTCCATTCTGGCTTTCACGCGCGGCAATGCCGCCGGCATTGCCGGACTCATCCAAAAGACCCTGGCTGAAAAGCAGGTGAACTCTTGCGTGCATCAGGTCGATCCCGATAATCGCGGTGCCAAGGGCTGGATTTTGCCTGATTGAACCGTCGCCCGGTCGTGGTGGCGATTGCCCGCCTGAGCGGAACCGACCTCGACGCTCGCAGAGGGCGCTACAGCACTCAAACTGTGGCCTTCCCGCAGAATTCCGGCTAGAATGAACGGCCATGGACGAGAGAGACTTTTTCGACGAGAGCGAAACCCGGAAGCCCGCCAATCTTTCCTGCATGCACTGCCGGCAATCGGACACTTATGAGGTTCGATGGTTGGTACGCAAAAAGAAGAAGATGCTGCGTGGAAATGCTGATGAACGCGATCGCGCGAAATTTGCCAAGGCACAATCTTACATGACTCGGCTCGATGACTATATGCAGTGCAAGAATCCGCGTTGCCGGAAGAAGTTTGAGATTACAGGCCTGCAATCGGTCGTGTTTGGTGAGTCGTCCCTTTCGGGCAATGTCTAATCCTGCGGGTGCCACTCCCGCCGACTGTTTCCCCTGCCCATTCCCCAGGAGCGATGCCATGCCAATCTCCAACGGGCGCAAACCGCGACGGAATAAGCAAGACGGGACCTTTGATCCGGGAAGGAGGAAGTTTGGCCAATGGGCCCTTGCCGGAACACTGGGCGGCACCGCGCTGGCTTTCCCCCGCCTCGCCGCTGCGCCCATGCTGCACGATCTTCCCCCCGGCATCAAGATCTCCGTGCAGTTACCCGCCGACCCGAGCGATGAGGATCTCCAGTTCGTCCAACAACTCGGAGTAGAATACGTCACCATATGGCTGCACGCGGACGGCGCTTCCTATGAAAATTTTATGCGCCTGCGGGGCAGGGTGGAGAATAAGGGGCTAAAGGTTTGGAATATTGGGAATATTAATGTTCATAACATGGGCGAGGTTACGCTGAACCTTCCCGGGCGCGAGCAGAAAATCGAGGAATACAAGACTTACATCCGCACTCTCGGCAAGGCGGGAATTTATTACTCGACGCTGGGGTACGTTCCCAACGGCATCTGGAGTTCAGCGTTCGAAACCACCCGCGGCGGCGCGCCCGCCCGGGCCTTCGACCTGGCTGACGATCCCGCTGGCCATTGGGACGGACAGACGTGGCACCTGCCTCTCAGCCATGGCCGCGTCTACACCGAGCAGGAGATGTGGGACAACTACACGTATTTCATCAAGGCTGTGGTACCCGTTGCGGAAGAGGCCGGCGTGCGGATTGGCATTCACCCCGACGATCCTCCCGTGCCGGTGCTCGCCGGAGTTCCCCGCTGCGTCTTCGGCAATTTTGACGGCTTCGTGCGTGCTTTCGAAATCGCCAACAGCCCCAACATCGGTATGTGCCTGTGCTGCGGAACGTGGCTCGAGGGCGGCAAGAACATGCGGCGCAGCCTGCTCGAGACCATTCAGTACTTCGGCTCGCGCGGCAAGATCTTCAAAATCCATTTTCGCAATGTCAACGCGCCTTTGCCGCACTTTGTGGAAACTTTTGTGGACGATGGTTACCAGGACATGTACCAGGTGATGCGCGCGCTTCGCGAGGTGAATTTCAATGGGGCGATGATCCCCGATCACATTCCCGGAATGATCGGCGATCGCGCGGGAACTGCGTACACCATTGCTTACATGAAGGCCTATCGTCGGCGGGCCAATGAGGAAGTGGGGAGTTAAATTCTAACCGCCTGCTGCGCAGAGGAAATCAGAGACCTGGACCCAACGGGGAGCGCGTCATGTTCGGACCCTCGTCATAAGGCGAGCGCGGCTGCACTTCCCAGGAGCTGAAGTTCAACGGCTGGGTCAGCTTCATCTCAAAACTCGTCCCGTGGGGCAAAACGGCATCCTTGCCGCGCGAAGCCAGGACCCAAATCAACCCCGCCGTCGCACCCGCGCCCAAGCCGATGCCGGCACCTTCGCCCGGAGCACCCTTCTCGAGTCCAATAATCGTTCCCATTTCGCCGCCGGAAGCCGTCGTGGTAATAACCTTTCCGGCGTCTTCCCCTTTGCTGCTCTGGCCCTCGATCTGTCCCTCATCGGGCTTGTATTTTTCTCCGCCCGTAGTCCCGAAACCTGAAAGCACGGCGCGCAATTGCACGGTGGTGCCGTTGGGCAGGACCATTTCGTCAAACCGCAGACCAATTTGCGCCTTCCCCTTCACATGTCCCGGCCGTACCACCTGGGTAATTGTTCCGCGCACCGAGCTTCCCTTGGGGATGATGATGCGATTCCCGACGGTGATCGGGTAGACGGACTCGCAATAGAAAGATGCGCCCACATAAGCTGATTTAGTGTTGATGGGTGTAAGCAGCATTACGGGAATCATCGTTTCCGCGGGGACGACGATTCGACCGTCATCTGCCGGGGCTTGCGGGGCCGGAGGCGACGCAGGTGTTGATTTCTGCGCCTTGGCGGCCGGTTGCGCCTGCGCCGAGGAACTCGACGGACCGGCCGGCGTCTGCGCAAAGCCCGGCAGCGTCATCGCCAGCATAAAGAGCGAAAGGATTAGAGATTTCATGGTCCACCTTCCTTGGATTCTCTTTTCCCCCTACTGCCGGTTGGATGAAGGACTTTGCGGCAAAGGTTGCTGTCGCGCCCGGCAAAGATTCAGCCGACGGCAGCATAGGCCGAGTGAGCCTAAAACGCGCGTCATTCCTCTTCGTTGACGCACACGAGCGTAAAAATGGTGTCGCCCGAAGGGTGGCTGAGATGGCCCTGAATTTTCCACCGGCGGCCGTCCAATTCGTAGACCTGCGAGTAGGAATCATATTTCCCTTCCAACCGAACTTGCTTCAAATTACGTTCCGATACTTCCCGCGTGTCTCCAGGCCTCCACGGCGGGAGGACGTTGAACGGATTGCCCATCTCAAGCGAGAGTTTAACAGAGGCCACCGTACAAAGAAATGTCGGTAGGGGCAACCCTTGTGGTTGCCCCAGGGCGGCCGCGAGGGCCGCCCCTACGTGCTGAAGCTTTCACAGCCTCATTCAATGTCTGTGACGCGCCTGCTCACAATGGAAATTATGGTTCGGTTCCAATCGCCGCCTTGATTGCCGTGGCGATATTGGCCGCGTGCTTTTCGACAGCCGCGGCTTGCGCGCCCTCCACCATAACGCGCGCCAGCTTTTCCGTGCCGGAGTAACGCACCACGACGCGCCCCTGCTCACCCATCTCCTGCGAGCATTCGGCGATGGCCTGCGCCACGGCGGGAATCGATTCGAGCGGAGGTTTTTCCCGCACGCGCACGTTGCGAATTAATTGCGGGAATGGCTGATAGCCGTGGAGCAACTCATCAAAGGATTGCCCGGCACCGGCAAGCAGGCCAAGAACTTCCAGTAGTGTAATCATGCCGTCGCCCGCAAGAGAGAGGTCGGCGAAAATGATGTGCCCGGAGGGCTCGCCGCCCAGCGAGATTCCAGAGCGCAACATTTCTTCCAGCACGTATTTGTCGCCCACGGCCGTGCGCTTCAGCCCGATTCCCTGCCGCGCGAGAGCCAGTTCCAGCGCGAGGTTGGTCATCAGCGTTCCCACCACCGCGTCGCCCTTCAGTCTGCCCTGCCGCGCGAGGTACGGAGCGAGCGCATAGAAGACATGGTCGCCATCGGCCAGGCGGCCCGCGCGCGTGGCGAAGATGGCGCGATCCGCGTCGCCGTCAAACGCCACTCCCAGGTCGGCGTCCGCCGCGCGCGTGGCTTCCACCATGCCCTTCGGGTGCAACGAACCGCAATTTAAATTGATGTTCCGCCCATTAGGCTCGGCATTCAGAATTTTCGTCGTGATTCCCAGGCACGCCAGCAGCATGGGCGCCACGCGGCTGGCAGCGCCATTAGCGCAATCCACCACCAGGCGAAAGTTCGCGACATCCCGATCTGGCGGCACCAGGCTCGCCAGATGCTCGACGTATCCTTCCACCCAACCGGGAGCAGTGACCGCACCATTCTCCGTGGGGCCGGGCAAATCCGGCAGCGCCTTCATCAGGGATTCCACTTCCAGCTCCTGCGCCTCCATCAGCTTGGTCCCGGCGGGAGAGAAAACCTTGATGCCGTTGTCCTGATAAGGATTGTGCGAGGCGGAAACCATCACGCCGGCGGATAGCTCATGCCGCCGCGTCAGGAAGGCCACCCCCGGCGTGGTGATAATTCCTGCGTCCACCACCTGCGCGCCGCTTCCGGCCAACCCGCTCGAAAGCGCGCGCGACAGCCATTCATTCGACTCGCGCGTGTCTTTCCCCAGCA
>JASHSC010000323.1 GCA_030036915.1 Terriglobia bacterium | reverse complement strand
CGCCCTGATTAGACAAGGTTCAGATTTTACTCCTTGTGCCGGCTCAGCAACCGGTCAATGAGTGCGCGAATCTGCTGTTGCATTTCGCGAATCAACTGGTCAGCGCGAACGACCTTGATGCGTTCCGGCGCGCCGCGGGCGAGGGCGAGATACCCGGCGCGGACGCGCTTGTGGAACGCCAGGCCCTGCGCCTCGATGCGGTCCAGTTGCGAACGCCGGCCGGCATCTCGGCGGGCACGGCCACGCGCACGCTCGGGATCAAGGTCCAGAATGATCGTCAAGTCGGGCTGTGTCTGGCCGCAAATCACCCGGTCGAACGCGCGTACGGTAGCCACGCCAAGTTGACGCCCGTAGCCCTGATAGGCGAACGACGCCGTATTGTACCGGTCGCTCACCACCACTTCGCCTCGCGCGAGCGCCGGCCGAATCACCTGTTCCAAAAGCTGGGCGCGCGCGGCGTACATCAACGCCAATTCCGCCAGCGGGGCAAGTCTTCCGGTTTTGGAGGCCAGCAGAATTTTGCGCACCTTTTCTCCAGTGCGGGTGCCGCCAGGCTCGCGCGTCACTCGAACACGATGGCCGCGTTTTCGCAGGTATTGGACTGCCCGGCGCAGTTGCGTGCTTTTGCCCGCCCCGTCCAGGCCTTCGAAGGTTATGAAAAGACCTTTCATAAGAAGCTCGTCTTATGTTTTGTGCCTGTGGTCCGTTGTCCTCTCTCCGTCTGGAATTCAGACAACTGACCACGGCTATCGACCACGGACAAGGGAGGCATCCTAACACCCGCCAAGGATGGGAACAAGACGGCTGCGGGCAGAGCCGGGAATGATAGAATGGCACGGTTAAGAATCGCCTCGCCGGAAACGATGCTGCGTGGCTTTGCCTCGCGCGAAGCAGCCAAAAATGATGACCGCAACCATTCGGGAAAACATCGCGCGAGTTGAGGAGCGGATCTCTGCGGCCTGCCGCCGCAGCGGGCGCCGGCGGGAAAACGTTCGGCTTGTGGCAGTATCAAAGACCCATCCTCCAGAGTCGATTCGCGCGGCCTTCGATGCGGGCCTGCGCGACTTCGGCGAGAGCCGCGTGCAGGAAGCAATGTCCAAGATCTCGCAGCTCGCGGATTTGCAAATCACCTGGCACCTGATTGGGCATCTTCAATCCAACAAGGCGCGGCCGGCGCGCGACCTATTCCACTGGATTCATTCCGTCGATTCGCTGCGCTTGGCTGAAAAGCTCTCGCTGGCCTCAGCTCCCGACGGCGCGCGGCTTCCTGTCTTAATCGAGGTGAACCTGGGGGAGGAAGCCTCCAAAGAGGGCATCCCAGCAGCGAATGCCGTAGCACTTGTTGAGCAGATTTCGAACTACCAACGACTCGAACTTCACGGCCTGATGGTGATTCCACCCTTTCTCGAAAATCTCGAGGAGGTGCGCCCTTACTTTCGCCAGTTGCGCGCCCTTGCGGGCGAGATCGAGCGACGGAACATTTCCAATGTCTCGATGCGGGAACTTTCCATGGGCATGAGTCACGATTTCGAAGTCGCCATCGAAGAAGGCGCGACAATGGTGCGAATCGGCACGGCCATTTTCGGAAGCAGGCCGCCGGTTGTTTGACCGCGAAACTCGAAAATGGAGTCAACCTTGAGCTTTTCCGATCGACTGGCGGAAATTCACCTGGGCTTCGATCGTGCCTTCTGGGTGGCGAACCTCACCGAACTCTTTGAGCGCCTCGCTTACTATGGTACAACCGCCGTTCTGGCCATCTACTTGACCGAGCAACTGCGCTTCACCAAGGAAATCGCTGGCTGGATGATGGGAATATTCGGCTTCGTGGTGTGGTTTCTGCCCGTGCTGGGCGGAACACTCGCGGACCGATTCGGATTTCGCCGCGCCTTGATGTTCGCCTACCTGGTCATGACCATGGGGTATTTCCTGCTGGGCTCGCTCTCCGCCACTTGGATGGAGAGCGCGCGGGCAACGCTCGGGGACAAATGGCTAGTGCTAGGAATTCTGATGATTCCGGCGCTAGGCCCCGCGGTGGTTAAACCCTGCGTCGCAGGCACAACGGCGCGCGCCTCTACGGAAAACGTGCGTTCCATCGGTTATTCCATTTATTACACCATCGTCAACATCGGCGGTGCGCTCGGCCCTTTGGTGGCGTGGCTCGTGCGCAAGCGGCTGGGCTGGGGAATTGAGAATGTATTTCGAGTTTCGGCCCTGAGCGTGTACCTGATGTTCCTGGTGACGCTTCTGTTTTTCCGCGAGCCCGCGAAATCCGGCGAGCAGAAGGTGGCAAGCGTCGTGGCCGCGATCGAAAACATGTTCAGGGTCCTGGCCAACTTCCGCTTCGTTCTCTTCCTTCTGATTTTCTCCAGCTTCTACGTTGTCTTTTGGCAGGAGTACGTCTCTGTGCCCATTTTCCTCCGCGGCTACGTCGATCCCAACGCCAACGCCGACCTGCTGCTCTCCATCGACGCGCTTACCGTAATATTTTTCCAGATTCTGATTAGTTATCTGACCCGCAAAATTCCGACATTTACGGCCATGATACTGGGCTTGGTGATCACGAGCATTTCGTGGCTGATTCTCGTGATTCATCCATCGACATGGGGCATGGTGGCGGCACTGGTGGTGGTGGCGCTCGGCGAAATCACCCAATCGGCGCGCTATTACGAATACATTTCCAGCCTGGCCCCCGCCAACCAGCAAGGGCTCTATATGGGTTACGCCTTTATTCCCATTGCGATCGGTTATCTGATCGCCGGACCGCTGGGGGGATATCTGCTCCACGAATTTGGAGACGTTCGCCATCGGCCGCAGCAAATGTGGTGGGTGATCAGCGCCGTGGGACTAGGGGGCGCCGGGCTCATGGTGATTTACAATTACGTCTTCAAGCCCAGAGATGCGCAGGGACAGGTTGCTGAGTAGGGTTTCAGATTCGGAATCAAGGAGGAGTAAATCATGAATCTCAGTGCCATTCAGACGGCATTGCGCGAGGCCAAGCTTGATGCGTGGCTCTTTTATGACCACCATCGCCGCGACCTCATTGCTTATCGCATTCTAGGTATTAACCCAGTAATGTGTACTCGCCGCTGGTATTACCTGATTCCAGCCGAGGGCGAGCCGGCGAAACTGGTTCATCGCATCGAAGCGCACAATCTAGACGGGCTCCCGGGCAGCGAGGACTGTTATTCCTCCTGGCGCGAACAGCGGGAGGGATTGAGCCGCATGCTCAAAGACAAGAAGCGTGTGGCCATGCAATATTCGCTGCTGAACAACATCCCTTACGTCGGGCTGGTGGACGCTGGCACCATCGAGCTGGTGCGAACGTGCCTGGTGGAGGTGATTTCCTCCGCCGACCTCGTTCAGCAGTTTGAAGCGGCCTGGAGCGAGGAGCAGTGGCAATCCCACCTTGCTGCGGGGAAATGGGTTCACGAATCGGTGCGCACTGGGTTCGCTGCGATTCGCGACGCCGTGCGCGCGGAGAAGGAGATCAGCGAATACGACGTGCAGCAGGAAATGGTGCGCCTGCTCGAGTCCCACAGCATAATTGCGGATGAGCCGCCCTGCGTGGCAGTGAACGCCAACTCCGCCAATCCGCACTATTCGCCGTCGGAGGAAGCGTCCGCACCGATTCGCGCCGGAGACTTTGTGCTTCTCGACGTCTGGGGCAAGCAGCACAAGCCTGGCTCGGTCTACTTCGACATCACCTGGACAGGCTACGTTGGCGACAGCGTTCCCGAAAAATTCGCCAAGGTTTTTCGAGTGGTCAGCGAGGCTCGCGATGCCGCCATCAGCCTGGTGCAGAAATCCCTGGAGGCCGACCGCCCGCTTCACGGATATGAGGTTGACGATGCCGCGCGCATCGTGATTGAGGCCCACGGTTACGGAACGTCTTTTGTCCATCGCACGGGTCACTCGATTGGCGAGGACGTTCACGGCAACGGAGCCAACATGGACAACTTTGAGACCCACGACGAACGCCGCATCATTCCCCGCACTTGCTTCTCCATTGAGCCTGGAATTTATCTGAATGATTTTGGCGTGCGGAGCGAAGTGAACGTCTTCACGGCGGAGCACGGCGCGCGTGTTACCGGGGAAATCCAACAGGAGATTGTTCCTATCCTGGGCTAAGCGCTCGTCCGCCTCCCGACGCTTGACAACCTCTTGTGGGTCGCCTAGCATCAAACCCGGAGAAAGCGTTTCACAGGGATTTCAGGGTGATTTTTTTCTCCTCTTCCCAAATCGGTGTGGAAAAAGATTTTCGGTGCCGTGCTTGGCCCTGGCGATTCCTGTGGCAGGCCAGGTGGCCGGTGGCGGTAGCTTTTCTAGCGGTTTTTCTGGTTCCCCATTCGACCGCAGCACAGGACGATGATAAGCCAAAGCTTCCCGGAATCGATAAAATCATCAGCGCCAACGAACACTTGATGTTTACCGGAACCGTTAAGAATCTTGACGAGAAGCATAATTTTCTGAGCGTGAGTTCCGTGGAGGGTGAGGACACCGAGATCTTTCCCATCAAACACAGCACGCACGTAGAAACTGCCGATGGTTTCAGGAAAAAACTTGATATTCTCTCTCCCGGTACTCGCATCATCGTTTACTACGACCAGCGCGCCGACCAC